>JAFVYT010000181.1 GCA_017508505.1 Clostridia bacterium | reverse complement strand
GGCGCACAAGGGAAACGCGAGTGAGTTTACTTATGTAAATGATCGAGCGTTTCTCCGCAGTGCAACAAAGTTGCAGCCGATTTCACAAAGCAGATTTGCGAAGTAAAATCGAGCGAAACGAGGCGCACAAGGGAAACGCGAGTGAGTTTACTTATGTAAATGATCGAGCGTTTCTCCGCAGTGCAACAAAGTTGCAGCCGATTTCACAAAGCAGATTTGCGAAGTAAAATCGAGCGAAACAAGGAAAACAAGCGAGCCCCCGACGGGAGTTTACTAGCGTAAATGACCGAGGGGCGAGTGACGTTTGACGCAGTTGCAGCCGATTTTATAAAGCAAATCAGACGGTGGGGTATTTGATGCTCAAAGTTCTTCCTTCCTTTGCAGCTTCCACGGTGGCACGACAAACGGCTACGGTGGAGGCGCCCTCCATGGAGGATACAGGCATGGGCTTGGAGCCGTTGAGGGCATCGATGAAGGCATCGATCTCGGCGGTGATGTTGTGGCTGTTGACCTCTACGGGGATCTCCTTTGCCTCGGTGTAGTCGGGCTTCTTGCCGTCGGAGGCCTTGCCGCCCAGATTCTCAAAGAGCTGGATGGTGGGAGAGGTATTGTCGCAGATGATGGTTCCCTTGGTGCCGTAGAAGCAGCTTCTCATGGTGTAGCCTCTCTTGCAGCCGATGGAAACGAATACCTTGCCCATCACGTTGTTGGGGAACTGATAGATGGCGATGGTCGCGTCGTTGACGGGCCAATCGGTCAGACACTTGTGGTTGGTGTAGGCGTGAACCTCGGTGGGGTCACCTGCGATCCAGCGGAGCAGATCCACTGCGTGACAGCCGCCGCCGATGAAGCCCTCTCTTCTGGGGTTGACGCGCCAATCGTTGTAGCCGCGGGCGATGCCGTAGTCGTGGGCATACTCGCTCTCTACGAAGTAGAGCTCACCGATTCTGCCCTCGTCGATCAGCTGCTTTGCCAGAACGAAGGCGGGCGTGCAACGGCAAACCTGACCGATCATCAGCTTCTTGCCGGTCTCCTTCTCCACGCGCATCATTTCCTCGCACTCTTCCATGGTCAGAGCCATAGGCTTTTCGCAAAGAACGTCCTTGCCTGCCTTGAGGAATGCGGCGGTCATCTCCAGATGCAGATCGTCGGGGGTCACGATGACGGCGGCGTCCACGTTGGGGTCGTTGACCAATTCACGGTAGTCCTTTACGGCTACGGGTACGTTGTAAGCGTCTCTGCGCTTCTCCAGTCTGCCGTCGGTCGCGGGGTCACAGATGGCGTAAAGCTCTGCGCCTTCCTTTGCCACGACACCTTCCATGTGTCTCTTTGCCATTCCGCTGCAACCAATGACAGCAATTTTCAGATTCTTTTTGCTCATTTCTATTGCTCCTTTCGGAATTTTATGTCATAATTATAACAGAACGAAAGCTCCCTTTGCAACACTATTTTGTTTGAATTTTCTTCAATTTGTTTGTTTTTTTGGAGGAAGCATGATCCGAAGCCACAAGTTTACCGGGAAAACGGAGACCACGGTGCGCTACTGCGAGGAGGAAAAAAACCTCAAGCCGGGCGCTCGCTACGGCCCCATCATCCGCGACATCTACATCGTGGAGTGCTGCACCTCGGGCTACGGCACGGTGGTGATCAACGGGAAGGAATTTGCCGTGACCCCCGGCTCCTGCTACGTGCTCTTCCCCGGAGACACGGTAATCCACACCGCCGATCGCAAGGAGCCCCGCAAGGGCTTCTGGTGTGCCATCGACGGTCTTTCCGTGGGAAAATACTTCGCCTTGGCGGGGATCCGCTCCGACGCACCCTTTGCGCCCCCCGCGCTCTTTGAGGAATTGTCCCTTCAAATGCGGCGTATGGTGGAGATCTGGAAGACGGATTCCGCCGCCACCGCGCCCCTGGTCACCGCTTGCATCTACAATTTTTTCGGGATCCTTCTTCGGGGAAAAAGCGCCCCGGGGGGCGGCGAGGAATGGGTCGAGCGAGCCATCGGTCTGATGGAGTCCCGCTTCCACGAGCCGCTGACCGTCGCGGAGGTGGCCGCGGAGATCGGTCTGGAGCGGGCGTATTTCTCCACGCTTTTTAAAGAGAAAACGGGTTCCAGCCCCCATCGCTTTCTGACGGGTCTTCGCATCCGCAAGGCCTGCGAGCTCTTCCCCTCGGGGATGAGCGTCACCGAGATCGCGCTGTCCGTGGGTCTCGACCCGCGGAACTTCTCCCGCTTATTCAAAAAGGAAACAGGCAAGACCCCCTTGGAATACAAAAGTAAGCTCCCCCGCTGAAAAGAGCTCCCCCCTATCAAAAAGGCCTCACGGTTTCGTGAGGCCTTTTGTTATGCTTTCTTTCCTGAAGAGAAAAGGATAAAATCCACTCAAACGTTTTTGAGGGATCCAAGGGGACTTTTTTCAAAAAGTCCCCTTGGTGGGTTGCAGGGCGACGCCCTGCGAAACGCCCCCTCAGCACAATTTGCGAAGTAAATTTGAGCGAGACAAGGAAAACAAGCGAGCCCCGACGGGAGTTTACTCGGCGTAAATGACCGAGGGGCAAGCGACGTTTGACGCTGTCGCAGCCAAATTTACAAAGCAAATTAAAGGCCGTAGCTGCCGTCAGTATTCGTCACCTTCGCCGCAACCGCCTCCTTGATGCGGGAGGTAGCACGGTGGCGGTTCAATTCCTCCAGGTAGGCGTCCTCATCCACGGGGAGGGTAACGGAGATGCCGCCGTTCCAGCCGGAGTATTCGATGGCGTTCATCAATTCCACCATATGGATGCCCTCAGTGCCGTCTACAAAGAGGGGTGCCTTTCCGAGAATGGCGGCGGTGAAGTTGTTCAGGATGCCTTTGTGCTGGGGGTTCTCCCCATCGGTCTCCACCTCAACGAATTGCGTCTTGGGCTTTTTATAGGCCTCGGGAGAGGACAGGAGCAGCTCACGGGAGTCGATCTCGTTTTTGTGGTAGTAGAGCTTTTTGTTTTCGCAAAGGAGCTTTCCTCCGGTACCGGAGATCTCCAGGCGGTTGGTGCCGGGAGCCTCGCCGGTGGTGGTGATAAAGACACCCGTGGCGCCATTTTCATACTCAAAGTATGCGGTGACCTCGTCCTCTACCTCGATGTCGTGCCAATGGCCGTATCGGCAAAAGCCGTTGACGCGACGGGGCATCATCCCCACGATCCACTGCACCAGATCCAACTGATGGGGAGCCTGATTGATAAGGACGCCGCCTCCCTCTCCGTCCCAAGTGGCACGCCATTGGCCGCCGTCGTAATAGGACTGGGCGCGGAACCAATCGGTAATGATCCAGTTGACTCTCTGGAGACGGCCGATGGCCCCCTCTGCGATCATTTCCCGCATCTTGCGATAGAGGCAGTTGGTTCTCTGATTGAACATCATACCAAAGAGCACGTGGGATTTTCTTGCCGCCTCATTCATCTCCTTCACCTGCTTGGCATAAACCCCCGCGGGCTTATCGCACAGCACGTGGATGCCCCGCTTGAAGCACTCCATGGCGATCTCGGGATGAAAATAGTGGGGCGTCTGCACGAGGATCGCATCCACCAAACCGCTGTCGAGCATCTTTTTATAATCGGTAAAGTAGACCGCGTCCTTGTTGGTGGTCTTTTCCTTCATAATCTCGATCTTCCGAGGGTCAACGTCGCACATGGCGGTGACGCGGGCGTCCTTTGCGAGACCCTTATCGAAAATCGTCCAGTTGTAGGTGCTGCCCTGATTGCCAAGGCCGATGATACCGTAACGAACCTCTTTCATTTTTTAAAACTCCTTTGTCAGATAGTCGATGCTTCTCTTTACCTCGCCGAAGGGGTCGGGGTAGTAGTTGGCGTTGTCCTGCTCTACGATGAAGTATTCGGTGCCTGCCTGCTGCATGGCGGGGACGATGGCCTTAAAGTCCAGATTGCCGTCTCCCACGGGGGCAAAGATGGGCTGAGGCTTGGTCTCGTCGGGCTTTTTGGGATTGATGCCCACGTTGTAGTCCTTCAGATGCACACAGCGGATCCTGCCTGCCAGAGCCTCGACGGTCTTGAGGATATTCCCGCCGCCGTTCTGCACCCAATAGGTATCGAGGGTAAAGTTGATGTGGGGGTACTCCATCATACGGTCCAGAAGGGTCCTTCCGTCCACGCGGCGGAACTCCAGATGGTGGTTGTGATAGAAGAAGGAAAAGCCCGCCTTCGCCATTTTCTCGGCGGCGGCCTCCATCTGCTCCAAAGCACCGAGGCACTTGTCCCACTCGGTTGCCACGTTATAGGGGAGCATTCCCAGGCCGATGTTCTTACAGCCGAACAAGGCGTGCTCCTCCATCAGCGCCTCCGTATCCCCCACGATGCGGTCGAAGGGCACGTGGGTCAAAACGATGGGAAGCCCCGTCTCCTCCACAACTCTCTTGCACCGTGCCGCGTCGAAGGCCGCACCGGAATACTGGAAATAGGAATAGCCCATTTCCTTGAGTCTTTGACAGGTGGCGATCAGATCCGCCTCCTCCTGCACGTGACTTTTCAGAGAAAAAAGATTCAAGCCTGCTTTCATTTTTTTACAAAGCCTCCTTCGATTTCCTCCCAGCCCTCACTCCGCAAGACCTCCTTCAAGGCAGAGACGGCGGCATCGAAGGCGGTGTCCGAGTCGGGGTAGGAGTATTTGTTTTTCATTTCGGTGGGGTCGATGTCACGGTAGCCCTCAAAGACCGTCAGGTGGGGCTCCACGGTGAGGGTCAGGTCGCGGTCGGGAGCGATGCGTGCGATCATCTCACCGATTCTGCCGTCTCCGTAGCCTGCAGGAACGATCTCCTTGGTGTCCCAAAGGGCGTCCTTGACGTGAAAATAATCGGTTCTTTCGTGGAGCCGATCCATCGCCTCGGTCACGTCCTGGCCGACCTCCACGTAGTTTGCGGGATCGTAAACGGACCTCAGCCCGGGGGTATTGTCCAAAACGTCGATCACCCTTTCGGCCACGTCTCCGTAGATCTGCTTTTCGTTCTCGTGGTAAAGGGTACAGCCGTACTCTGCGGCGATCTCGACCATTTCCTTTAAGTAACCAAGGACGGTCTCCCGTGCGTCCTCGGCCTCGTAGAAGCTGAACACCCGCAGGCGGGTCGTTCCGAGGATCCCGCCCAAGCGGCAGAGGTGGCGCAGGCAACGCTTGTGCTCCTCAAAATCCCCGTCGCTTTTCAGCTTCATTTTTCCGATGGGGGAGCCGATGGCCCAGACCCGGATCCCCTCCTTTTTCAAAAGGGCGGCAAGCTCGGCGGCCTCTTCTTCGGTGACGAGGCGGATATTCTTTCCGTTGACGCTGCGGATCTCCATCAGGGACAGGCCGTTGCGCTTCAGAGCCCGGAGCTGCCCGACGAAATCGCTGGTGGCTTCGTCGGAAAAGGCGGCAATGCGAATCATACCAAAACCTCCTTGACATTTTTTCGTTTTGTGGTATCCTACCCTTAGTATAGCAATTTTTTATTGTGAAAAAAGAGAGAATCTTATTTTTAATGAGTGAGGTTAGCACAATCTTAATATGGAATCCATTTTGATCCGAATCGCTCGCCATCGGGAGCACTTTCGTCCCATGAAACTCGGGGCAAAGCCGATCCCTTGTTTTGACTTGACCCTTGTTTTGGGAGGGGAAATGTGCTATGATACCGATGGCAAACGGCACGTCCTGCGCGAGGGGGACGTGATCTTTCTGACCCCCGGCACCCTACGAGCACGGGAAGCGGGGCGGGAGGCGGCAGACTACGTTTCCTTCAACTTTGAGACAGATCGGGACTTTTCCCTTCCCACCGTGATCCGCGGGGGCATCAGCCGGGAGGTGCTGTGTCTGATCTGGGCCTTTGACGAGATTGAAAAAAGAAAGTATCTTCCCGGGGCCACGGCGCGCACGGAGCGGATCCTTTCGGCGATCCTTCTGTCCCTGGAGGATTCCATCCGAGCACGGAACGAGGATCCCTTGGTGCAAAGGATCACCGCCTATCTCCACAAAAATCTCGCAGAGCGGGTAACGCTCGGAGATGTGGCAGAGCACTGCTTTTTCTCCCCCGTATACTGCGACGCAGTCTACAAAAAGAAAACGGGACGGCCCATCATCGCAACACTCCTTGCCCTGCGCATCGAAGAGGCCAAGAGCCTGCTTTTGCAGGAGGATCAATCGGTCAAGGACGTTGCGGCGGCAGTGGGCTTTGAGGATTCCAATTATTTTTCACGGGTTTTCAAAAAGCAGACGGGGATGTCCCCGACTCGCTTTTGTGCACTCTATTCGGACAATCAGGAAAAGAGGTAAACCATGTACCGTTACGAAACGCACCTTCACACGTATCCGGTCAGCAAATGCGCCAAGAAAAGCGTAGAGGAGAACCTTCTCTTTTACAAAAGCCTCGGCTTCGAGGGGGTCTTCATCACCAATCATTTCCTGGACGGAAATCTGAACGCGGACAAGACTCTGCCCTACAAGCGCCTTTTGGACTTTTACGTCGGTGATTACGAAAAGGCCAAGGAGCTCGGGGCTCAGATCGGTCTTTCGGTCTTTTTCGGGGTGGAGCTGACCCACAAGCGCACGGACTTTCTCGTGTACGGGCTCGATCCCGAGTGGTATGCCGCACACCCTGAGGTGTTCGTAATGCCCAAGGATGAGCTGCTGCCCCTTTTGATGGAGGCGGGGGCTTTGGTGATCCACGCACACCCCTTCCGCGAGGGCAAGGGCATCAAGCTTCTGCGGCTGTATCCCCGTGCCGTTCACGGGGTAGAGACCTACAACGGTTGCCGCACGGATTTCGAAAACGAGATGGCCGCGCTCTACGCGAAAAGCTACGGACTGATCCCGTTTGCGGGGACGGACAACCACAAGGGCGCCGATCAGCTCACCTTTGGGGGGATGGAGACCGAGACGCCCATCGCCGACGAGGCGGACTTTGTCCGTCGGGTACTGAGCGGCGAGGCGAAGCCCTTCCGTTTCACTCGGTCGAAAGCGGAGGAGTAAATGGTTTCTCTGCTCCTTGCCATCATCTACCTTTCCTTTATCAGTCTCGGCCTGTCCGATTCTCTCCTCGGCTCTGCCTGGCCCGTGATGGTCGGAGAGCTGGAGGTGCCCCTTGCGGGGGCAGGGCTGATCTCCATGATCATTTCCTCGGGGACGGTTTTGGCCAGCCTCTTTGCGGATCGGGTGACCCTGCGCTTCGGAACGGCACGGGTGACCGCCGTAAGCGTTCTGATCACCGCCGTTTCCCTTTTCGGCTTTGCCTCTGCGCAGAATTACCTTTCCCTCTGCCTGATCGCCGTGCCCTACGGTCTCGGGGCGGGGGCGGTGGACGCGGCTCTGAACAACTTCGTGGCCCTGCACTACGCCTCCCGCCATATGAACTGGCTCCACTGCTTTTGGGGGGTCGGTGCCACCGTCAGCCCTTACGTGATGGGATGGGCCATCGGCAGCGGCGCAGGGTGGCGGCAGGGGTACGGTACCGTATCCCTGATCCAGCTTATTTTGGCTTTGTTCCTCTTTTTGACCCTTCCCCTTTGGAGGCGGGTGCACTTTCCCGAATCGGACGCCTCGGAGGAGGGAGATCCTCTCCCCCTGCGGCGGGCCCTTGCTCTGCCCGGGGTCAAGGCCTCCCTCGTCGCCTTCTTCAGCTACTGTGCGCTGGAGACCTCCGCGGGGCTTTGGGCCAGCTCGTATCTTGTCTCGATGCGAGGACTTGACGAAGAGACCGCCGCCGCCTTTGCCTCTCTCTTTTACCTCGGGATCACCCTTGGCAGAGCCCTTTCGGGCTTTGTGGCGGATCGCATCGGAGACAAGAATATGGTTCGCATCGGCGTGGTGCTGATGGCCCTTGGGGTCGGGCTTATTTTCATTCCCCAAAGTCCCGTTTTTGCCCTTGCGGGGCTGATCGTGACGGGGCTTGGCGGGGCACCCTATTATCCCGCTCTGATCCACTCCACCCCCGAGCATTTCGGCAGAGAGAATTCCCACGCAGTGGTGGGGCTTCAGATGGCCGCCGCCTATACCGGCTCCACCCTTGCGCCCCCTGTCTTCGGTCTGATCGCAGGGGCACTCTCCCTCTCCCTTTATCCCGCATACCTCGCCTTGTTCGTCCTTCTGATGGCCACCCTCACGGAGCTGGCCAACGCCAAGCGCCGCCGCTCCTGACGCAGGGGCTTTGCCCCATCCCCCTTTACGGGGGCTTTATTACGGGGGCTTTATGGGGCTTTGCCCCATACCCCATTGGAACCCTTTTTTGAAAAAAAGGGTTCCAATCCTCCCAAAAAACTTTAGAGTATTTTTCAATAAGAAAAGACCTCACGATTTCGTGAGGTCTTTTGTTTTGCTTTCTTCTCGGGGGAAGAGAAGAAAAAATAGCTTTAAAGTTTTTTGATCCAAACTTGTTTTCAAAAAAGTTTGGTGGGGTATGGGGCAACGCCCCGTAAAGCTCTCGTACACAACGACGCAATGCGCCATTTTATAAAGCAGATTTGCGAAGTAAATTTGAGCGAAACGAGGCGCACAAGGGAAACGCGAGTGAGTTTACTTATGTAAATGATCGAGCGTTTCTCCGTAGTGCAACAAAGTTGCAGCCAAATTTATAAAGCAGATTTGCGAAGTAAATTTGAGCGAAACAAGGAAAACAAGCGAGCCCCCGACGGGAGTTTACTGGCGTAAATGACCGAGGGGCGAGTGACGTTTGACGCAGTTGCAGCCAAATTTACAAAGCAAATCACCAGACGATGCCCTTCGGATTATGCTTCTTGATATGATTCAGAATGTGTCCGAGGAGTCCGTGGTCGTAGTAGCGCTCGATGTAGATCTCGTGACGGCCGTACTCTTGGCGGAATTCCTCAATGAGCTCCAAAGCACGGAGGTCGTGGCCGAGGGCCTTCTGGGTCATCAGAGCCGCCCAGCGCTCAAGGTATTCGGCATAGTAGCCGAGGAGCTGATAGGACACGGTCTGAGGACGGGTGGGCATAATGGGATGAGCGGCGGCAAGGGAACGTGCCTCGGCGGCGAGCTCGTCGGCCCCGGCAAAGACGGGAGCGATCTCGGGGTTGTAGTAGTTGCTGCGGGTGGGATCCAAGGATCTTTCCCCTTCCATATAGGCAAAGTCAAAGACCTCCTCCACACGGGTAAAGAAGGCGTGAACCTTCTTCCAATCCTCGCCGTAAACGTGGGAGAAGTAATCCTCCAGCACCGCATCGTAATCCGCGTCGCGGTTCATCAGAGTCTCCGCAAAGATATACACGGCAAAGCCGTTGGGGAAGCCGCTTCTCTGAGAGCCGTCCTCCACAAAGCCATCCAGCTTCATATACTTCAGTCCGCGGATATCCTCGTAAATGCGACGGGCGATGGCAAGGCCGCCCACGTCCAGATACTGATGTCTCCAGAAGTGATACTCATAGGAGAAGCAGGGACCGGGCCAGATCTCCTGCCAGGCCTTCAGATGGGCAAAGCCCTCCTCGGGGGAGCGGGGCGTTTCCCAATCGTTGTGACGGAAGGGCTTAATGGGGGGAGTCTCGACCCCCTCGGTAATGCTGGAGGTGTACGAGCGGAAAAAGGGTGCATACAAAAGGGAGAAGCGCTCGGGATTCTTGATGGTGATCTCCTTGGGAGGCCAGAAGGTATCCACGTACACGATGAAGACGATGCGAGTATCCAGATTTCTGCGGGTGAGCTCCTCGTCGATCTCGTTCATGATCATCATATACCAATCGGAGGGAGTCTTCTTCAGGCATTCCTCACACTCGCAGTGGTTGCGAGTGCCGTCCGCAAGCCAAACGTGGATGTAGTCCACGTGGCCGCTCTTCTCGGCGTAATCGGCAACCTCGCGGGCCATGGCGCTACGCACGTCCGCACGGGACATACAAACGTTGGTAAAGATGGGCTTGGTGCCGTCGTAAAACTCTCTCTTGCCTTTCACCAGAGCCAGAACCTGCTTCTGCTCGGGGGTGATGGCGTCCAGGATTTCCTGAGGGATCTTTCCGTTGTTTCCGGGGAAGCCGAAGGGCTTGGTGGTCCAGCCGTGTCCGATGTCGTGGAACATCAGGCCGCGCTTGGAGATCTCCGCCTCGATGGCGACCTTCCACTGACGGATCTGCTGATCGGAAACGGACTCGGCGGGACGGTATTTTTCATTGAACTTATGATCGTAGTAGCGGTTGTAATAGCCTCTGGGGATAAACCACTCCATCATATAGACGTTCATTTCCAGCTTGGCGTAATAGTCGGCACACTCCACCATACACTGCTGGCTTTCACAGCCCTCGTTGCAGAAGCCGCGAAAGCGGTGGTCGGCCATTTTGTGATACTGCACGGGGCCCACGAGCTTGACGGGAACGTAATCGCCGTCGATGCCGGGGTAGAGCCAGCGGCAGCCGTTCTCCCTCAGGTAGCGGTACACCGCAAAAAGAACGCTGCGGGGGTTGGAGCCCGCGAGGATGCCGCCCTTTTCGTCGGTATCCACGTGGATCACGTCGTCCAGCGCCACGTCCGGTGCCTCATTGGGAAGTCCGAAGTCCTCCAAAAGGCCGAGACGGAAGCCCTCCTTGGCATTGGGGTCAAAGGTGATCGCCACCTCACCCTCCTCGGGCATCATCATACGAAGGTATTTCTTCAATTCCTCCGCCGCGTGGTCAATGACGTGATTGGCACGCATCTTAAAGATCTGATACATGAGTCTCCTCCGATCGTTTTTTCTTATGATATCACATAAGAAGCCCGCGGTGCAATACATTTTTTAACGAAAAAGCACAAAAAAACGAGACGGAATCGGCTTCCGTCTCATTTTTCTTCGATTCGCTCCAGAATGTGCTTCAGAGCGGTATTCAGGTCGGGAAAGTTGACCGTGGCCTGAGTGGGGTCGGGCAGGTGGATGCCCACGGAGTAGCCCGTTTCCCGAAACATGGAATAGTCGTTGGTCCAGTCTCCCACGGAGATCATATCCTTCGGGTCAAGGCCCGTCACCTCGGCCAGATGCCGAATGCCGTAGCCCTTGGAAAGGGCCGCGTAGGCAATGTCGAAGCAATCGGAATGCTCGTACACCGCAAGCTCCATCTCCGGGGTGATGGTGCGCTTCAGCATTTCCCGCAGACGGGGAAAGTCCTCCGTGTGATAGAGGAAGGGGGTCAGGGCCGTCTCATTGGGCTGATACCAGAAGCGGTCGGGAAATTCCTCGTCCATTTTCGCCTTGAGGAGTCTGAGCCCCTCACGGGTTTTTTCGGGCAGGGACGCCTTGCGGAACACGGGCGGCGGCAGGGCCACGCCCGCTTGCAAAACACCGCCGTTTTCTCCGATGAGGATGGGGTCACAAAGACCGAGCTGACGGACGAAGCCGCAGAGGTAATAGACGGGCTTTCCGCTGGAGAGGACGAGGCGCGCGCCACGCTCCTCCAGTCGGTGCAGCAGTGCCACGTTCTCGGGGGTGCAGGGGCGGCCCAGCTCCGCGAGGGTACCGTCCAGATCAAAAATTACGGTGGCGTCCACTTAGTCCTCCAAATCGTCAAAGGAGATCACGTTCTTTTTCTTCTGAGGAGGCGGGGAGGCCTTCGCGTCTGCAGGATCGGGGACGGGCGTCGGCGGTGCCGCGGGCTTTTTTGCAGGGGCGGAGGGTGCCGTCGGCTTCACGGGCATCTTCGGTGCGCCGTTCTTTTGAGTCCAGATCACCGTAAAGACGATGCCGCCCACGGCGAGAAGGAGTAAGAAGCCGCCCAGGATCCACAGAAAGGCGGAATTCTGCTCCTTTGGCTCCTCGGAGTCGCCCTCCGCCTCGTCGGGAGTCTGTTCCGCCACGGGCTTTGCCTCACCCTTGAAGATGACCACGGTGCCGAGCGAGTCGATCTGCACGCTCAAATATGCCACAGAGCCGTTTTCGATGCGGCCCGCATCCAAAACGGCGGCCTTGCCGTTATAAAAGCCCGCGAAGGGCTCGGAAAGAAGCAGCTCTGCCTCCTCGGCGGTCAGGGGAATCTGGATCTTCAGAGAGCCGTATTTGGGCAAGGATACCTCCTTGCCGTCGGCCATAATGCTGACCAAAAAGCCCTTGAGAACCGTCTTGCCCGTCAGGGCCTCCAATTCCTCCACGGCCTTTTCGTCAGGCAGATGCAGGGCGAGGGTCGCCCCCTCGGGGATGCAGCCCTTAGCAGCCTGCACGCGGATCTTACTGCCGCTTTCCCCCGTAATGAAGCTGAAGTCCGCGGGGATCACGGAGGTAAAGGGCAATTCTCCCGCATCCAAAATCTTCAAGGTACCGGGAATGAACTGAACCAGATAGTTGTCAGCGACCTCCTCGGGAAAGGCAAGCGTGCCCTGGGCAATCTGATACTCGCCGATGTCCTCTCCCGGGACACGGGCGGGAGCGCCCTCCAAGGCGTCGTACACGTCGCCCATAATGGTATAGGAGAAGGCGGGATCGGGGTCAAAGACGTTCTTTTCCTCATCCCCGATCTGGACGATGATTCCGTGGGGTGCGATCTCCACCTGCGTTTCCTCCGTCCACGCAAAGACGGTGCTGTCGTCGGGAGTATCCGTGGGCGCGGCGTAGACCTTACAGGCGTACTTGCCCGTATCCTTCACCTGAAGCAGGGTCAGAATCTCTCCGGTCGCCTCGGGCAAAAGGATCTCGTTCCGATACCACTCGTAGCGATAGACGGCACCCTCGGCCTTTTCGTGAGAAACGGCAAGGAGGACGTTTTTCCCGTCGTATTCCTTTCGGGCTTCCCCCTCCACGGTCAGGGTCAGCTCCGGCGCCTTGACGCCGGAATCGCAGATAAAGGCACGGGAGATCTCGTAGACCTGCCTGCCCTCTACGGTCAAGGGAGCGCCGTCGGGGGTCTGAGAGCGAACAGGCTTGACCTCTCTGCCCTCGATCACGGTGGAAAAGAAGCGCTCAAAGGCTCCTTCCCACTCCCCATTGGCAAAGTAGAAGCGGAGCAGCACGGTATAGCTCTGTCCGTTGATGAAGGTATTCTCCAGAGACTCCTCGTTGATGGGAGTGCCCGTCTGGGTGTTATACCAAAGGGACTCCTGCACAAAATAGTCCACCTCGGCCCGCAGGGGGGAGCCGTCGGAAAGGGCAATGCCTGAGGAAGCGGTGCCCATCAGCTTCAGATCTCTTGCGGTCACGGGCTTCGGAATCGCTCCGTGGGAGGGGGTGGTCACACTGACCGAAAAGGAACGAAGCTCCTTGGGGGAAGCGGTCTCCCCCTCTGCCAT
>JAFVYT010000180.1 GCA_017508505.1 Clostridia bacterium | reverse complement strand
TTGCACTGTTCCGGTGTTGCCGCTTTTTTTCTATATGATTGAGGAATTATGACGGAAAAGAATATTTTTGACGAGATCAAGACCCCCGACGGCTTTGAAACGGAAAACAAGTGCCCCGAAAAGGCCATTTTGGTCAGCGTTGTGCTGGAGGACGGGGACCTGATGGATCCCGACTCCTCCCTGGATGAATTGGAGGCTCTTTTGGAAACGGCAGGGGGAACGAGCTGCGGCAGGCTGATCCAGTCGCGGCAAAAGCCCGAGCACGCCACCTACATCGGTTCGGGCAAGCTTTCAGAGCTGACCGAGCTGTGTCACAATATGTCCATCGACCTCGTGGTTTTCGACTGCGAGCTCTCCCCTTCCCAGATCCGCAACGTAGAGCTTGCGCTGGACGGTGTCCGCGTCATTGACCGCACGATGCTGATTTTGGATATTTTTGCTCAAAGAGCCCGCACGGGTGAGGGGATTCTGCAGGTCGCCATAGCAAATCTGAAATATACCCTTCCCCGTCTCTCGGGACAGGGAGACGGGCTTTCCCGCTTGGGCGGCGGCATCGGAACAAGAGGCCCCGGCGAAACCAAGCTGGAGGTGGACCGCCGACACGTAAAGAGAAAAATCCAAAAGCTGGAAGAGGACCTGGCAGAACTTGCGAAAAAGCGCAGCACCCAGAGGAAAAGTCGCGAAAAGAGCGGGATCTTTCAGATCTCCCTTGCCGGATACACCAACGCCGGGAAGTCCACCCTTTTAAACCTTCTGTGTCAGGATAACATCTTTGCGGAGGACAAGCTCTTCGCCACGCTGGATCCCACCACCCGCAGGCTGCGACTGCCCAATTACGGTGAGGTGCTTCTGACGGATACCGTCGGCTTCATCAACCGTCTTCCGCACCATTTGGTGGAGGCATTTCAATCCACGCTGGACGAGGTGGTATACAGCGACCTTGTTTTGGTGGTGATGGATGCAACGGACCCGAAATTTTCTCAAAAGACCGCAATCACCGAGGGCATCCTTACCGACCTTTATGAGAAGCGCGGTGTGACGCCCCCCGCCACGCTGTACGTATTAAACAAGACCGACTGCCCGGAAAGCCGTTTTAACGTGGAGGCCTTCCCAAAAAATCTGGAGCACGTGTGCATTTCCGCCAAGACGGGAAAAAATGCAGACAAGCTCATCGAAAGGATCGAAAGCGTTCTTTCCGAGGCAAAAAAGCAATGCACCTTCCTGATCCCTCATACAGAGGGCGGACGGCTCTCGTACCTTTATAAGGTAGCGAACGTTTCTTCGGTAGAGTATCTGCCCGAGGGGATTCTCGTAGAGGCGGTCTGTGACGAAAAAACCCGCGGAAGCCTTTCCCGATTTTTGAAAAACTGAAAAGGAAACCGAACCATGGCCGAGAAAAAGACAAAAACGAAAGCAAAGAGAGCAGAGGCCCCGGCCGCACCCGCTTATCTTCGGGAGCAGGGCATCACCGATACCCTTCGGGAGAACTATATGCCCTACGCCATGAGCTCCATCATCTCCCGCGCATTGCCCGAGATCGACGGGCTCAAGCCCAGCCATCGCAAGCTCCTTTACACGATGTACAAAATGGGACTTTTGACGGGAAACCGAACCAAGAGTGCAAACGTAGTGGGGCAGACGATGCGCCTGAACCCTCACGGCGATGCGGCAATCTACGAGACGATGGTACGCTTGACCCGAGGAAACGAGGCGCTCCTGCACCCCTTCATCGATTCCAAGGGGGCCTTCGGCAAGCAATATTCCAAAATGGCCTACGCCGCTCCCCGATACACGGAGGTCAAGCTCGCACCCATTTGCGCGGAGCTCTTTGACGGGATTGACAAGGATGCCGTAGATCTGATAGACAACTATGACTCCACCATGAAGGAGCCGGTGCTCCTTCCCTCCTCCTTCCCGAACGTGCTCGTTTGTCCCAATACGGGCATCGCGGTGGGGCTTGCCAGCTCCATCTGCTCCTTCAACCTGAACGAGACCTGCGATGCGGTCATTGCACTGATGCGGGATCCAAACGCCGATCTTTATGAGATCCTCAAGGCTCCTGACTTTTCCACGGGAGGCGAGATTCTCTACGACCGTGAGGAGATGCGCCAGATCTACGAAACGGGAAAGGGCTCCTTTTCCGTGCGCGCCGTTTGGCACACCCTTCCGAAGGAAAACCGCATCGTCATCACCGAGATCCCCTATAATACCACGGTGGAGCAGATCATCGAGAAAATCGTTCAGCTCATCAAGGAGGGCAAGCTCAGAGAGATCAACGACATTCGGGATGAGATCGATTTTGACGGCTTAAAGCTGACCATCGATTTAAAGCGCGGCACCGACCCGGACAAGCTTATGGCAAAGCTCTTACGGGCAACGGATCTGGAATGCCGCTTCCCCTGCAACTTCAACATTCTCATTGAGGGCTCACCGCACCTGCTTGGTGTTCGGGAAATCCTGAATGAGTGGCACGCCTTCCGTTGTGAATGCCTGAGACGGGAATTCTACTACGAGCTGGGTCAAAAGGAAGCAAAGCTCCATCTTTTGAAGGGGCTGGAAAAGATCCTGGTAGACATCGACAAGGCCATCGCCATCATTCGAAAAACCGAGCACGAAAAGGACGTGATCCCCAACCTCTGCCGCGGCTTCGACATCGACGAAAAACAGGCGGAGTACATCGCAGAAATCAAGCTGCGCCATCTGAATCGCCAGTACATCCTCGACCGAATCGGAGAGCGGGAAAAGCTGGAAAAGGAGATCGCAGAGCTGGAGGCTCTGCTCGGCAGCACGCGCAAGCTGAATCAGTACATCATTAAGGAATTGGAGGCGGTCAAGAAGAAGTACGGTCAGGAAAGAAAGACCCGAATCGCTTACAGCTTCAGCCGTCCTCAGGAAACCCTGAAAATGGAGGAGGAGGCGGAATACCGCGCCTATTGCGTCATCACCAAGGGAGGATATCTGAAAAACATCCCCCTAAAATCCATTATGGTCAGCGACAATCAAAGGCTGAAGGAAGACGACGAGATCGTTCTCTCTGAGGAAATGTCCTCCAAGCAGGAGATTTACTTCTTCACGGATAAGGCGCAGGTATATCACGCAAGGTTCGGAGATTTCGCCACCACAAAGGCCTCTGAAATGGGCGACTACGTCCCCGCAAAGCTGGAAATGGAAAAGGACGAGAGAGTGATCTTCTCCGCGCCCCTGTCCGATCTTTCCGGACGGCTTTTGATCCTCTTTGAAAACGGTAAGGGAGTCTCCTTCCCTCTGTCCGTTTACGAAACCAAAGGAAATCGCAAAAAGCTGACCGGTGCCTTCAGCGCTCTCAGTCCCGTAGCGGGAATGTTCATTTTGAAAAAGGGCGAGGTCAAGGAAATTCTGATGACCACGGAAACAGGCCGTGCCTGCATCCTCCGCACCACGCTCTTTGCTGAAAAGAGCACCCGTACCAGCGCCGGAAATCAGATGATGGCCCTGAAAAAGAATGACCGCATCCTATCGGCAACAATCGTTTCCACGGAGGAACACCCGAATCTGGCGATATACAGGAAGCCCCGCGTTCCCACACCCGGAATTCTCTTGAGCGAGGTGGACAGAAAAGCCGCATTCGAAAAAGAATAACAGAAAAAAGGAGCTGTAAAAAAACTCAAGTTTTTTTACAGCTCCTTTTAAGGGGATAGGAAAAAAAGATGCAGAACGGACAAACTGAGCAAAAAGCAAGGTTTCCCTTGCTTTTTGGTTACCCGAAGGCGTACAAAGGTACGT
>JAFVYT010000013.1 GCA_017508505.1 Clostridia bacterium | reverse complement strand
GGATATGACGACACAAAGTATTTCTTTAATGACCCTTACGCCGGAAAATTAGTAGCTTATGAAAAGTCATTGACCGAAGAACGGTTTGCCGAGCTTGGCAGTCAGGCTCTTGTCATTTTGCCTCAATAGCCTCTGCCATTTACAAAACGGAGAAAGGAGTGAGAACGTGGCGGATAAGTTTGTTTTGCATTCTGAATATAGTCCTACAGGTGACCAACCGCAGGCTATTGAAGAATTAAGTCAAGGCATTGAAAATGGCTTAAAAGAGCAGGTTTTGCTGGGTGTAACGGGTTCGGGTAAAACCTTTACCATGGCGAATATTATCGAGCGTGTAAACCGTCCCACCCTTGTTCTCGCTCACAACAAGACCCTTGCCGCTCAGCTCTGCTCGGAGTTTAGAGAATTCTTTCCCAACAATGCCGTGGAGTATTTCGTATCCTATTACGATTACTATCAGCCCGAGGCCTACATTCCCGGCAAGGATGTGTATATCGAGAAGGATTCCGCCATCAATGAGGAGATCGACAAGCTCCGTCACAGCGCCACCTCCGCCTTGTTTGAGAGGAGAGATGTGATCATCGTCTCCTCCGTTTCCTGCATCTATACCCTCGGTGATCCGAAGGAGTATTCCTCGATGACCGTGTCCCTGCGACCGGGGATGGAGCTTGGACGGGACGATCTGCTCCGCCGTCTGGTGGAGATCCAGTATGAGCGCAACGATTTAAATTTTGTCAGAAACAAATTCCGTGTCCGCGGGGACGTGGTGGACATCTTCCCCGCAGGGAACAGTGAGACCGCCGTGCGGGTGGAGTTCTTCGGAGACGAGATCGACCGTATCGTGGAGTTTCACGCCCTGACGGGTACCCCTGTAGCAAGCCTGAATCATATCGTCATTTATCCGGCCAGCCATTACACCACAAGTCCGGAGAAGCGGGAGAAGGCCATCCGCGAGATCGAGGCGGAATTGGCGGAGCGCATCCGACATTTTGAATCCCAAGGTCGCGTTCTGGAGGCTCAGCGCATCCGCGACCGCGTCAATTACGATATGGAAATGGTGCGGGAGATCGGCTATTGCAGCGGGATTGAGAACTATTCCCGTGTGTTCGCGGGCAATCCTCCCGGGAGCACACCCTATACGCTTTTGGATTATTTCCCCGATGATTTTCTTTTGATGATCGATGAATCCCACGTGACCGTGCCGCAGGTGCGTGCAATGAGCGCGGGAGACCGAGCACGAAAGGAGAATTTGCTGGAGTATGGCTTCCGCCTTCCCAGCGCCTTTGACAACCGTCCTCTGCGCTTCGACGAGTTCGAGTCCAAGATCGGACAGACCCTATACGTCAGCGCAACCCCTGCGGAGTTTGAGCTTTCCCGCTCGGAGAAGGTGGTGGAGCAGATCATCCGTCCCACGGGCCTTTTGGATCCCGAGTGTGAAGTGCGTCCTGCCGAGGGGCAGATCGACGATCTCATCGGGGAGATCCGCGCCCGCGTGGAGAAAAAGGAGCGCGTCCTTGTGGTCACCCTGACCAAGAAAATGGCCGAGGATCTGACGGAGTACCTCTCGGAGAGGGGGATCCGCGTCCGTTATATGCACCACAACGTGGAAACCATGGAGCGTGTGGAGCTTTTGAAGGATCTGCGCCGTGGGGAATATGACGTGCTCGTAGGCATCAATCTCCTTCGTGAGGGCTTGGATCTTCCCGAGGTCTCCCTCATTGCCATTCTCGATGCGGATAAGGAGGGCTTCCTTCGCAGTGAACGAAGCCTTGTGCAAATCATCGGCCGTGCCGCCCGTCACGTTGCGGGTAAGGTCATTATGTATGCGGACAGCGTCACGGATTCTATGAAGGGTGCAATGGATGAGACCGCGCGGCGCCGCGCCATTCAGGATGCCTATAACAAGGCTCACGGCATCACCCCACGGGGGATCACCAAGAAAGTACAAACCCTTCCCAGCGTCACGGAAAAGCCCGAAAAGAAGGGCAAGAAGAACGCAGGAAAGAAAGAAAAAATGTCTCCCTCGGAACGGGCTCGTCTGTGCGAAAAGCTTCGCTTTGAAATGATGAGTGCCGCCAAGCGGCTTGACTTTGAGACTGCCGCCGCGCTGCGGGATCAGCTTCGAGCTCTGCAAGGGGATATGAAGTAGAACAGGAGATATTGTGGCAAGCGAAAAAATCGTCATCAAGGGTGCACGCGTGCACAACCTAAAAAACGTGGATCTGGAGATCCCGAGAGATCGGCTCGTAGTCTTTACGGGGCTTTCCGGCAGCGGCAAATCCTCTCTGGCATTTGATACCATCTTTGCTGAGGGAAACCGTCGCTTCGTGGAGTCCCTGTCCTCCTACGCCCGTATGTTCCTCGGACAGGTGGATAAGCCCGACGTAGACAGCATCGACGGTCTTTCTCCCTCCATCTCCATCGATCAGAAGACCACCTCGAAAAACCCCCGCTCCACCGTGGGCACCGTAACGGAGATTTACGACTATCTTCGATTGCTGTATGCACGTGTGGGCATTCCTCATTGTCCCGTCTGCGGCAAGGAGATCCGTGCGCAGTCCATCGACCAGATCGTGGATCGCATTATGCAGCTCCCCGACGGCACCCGCTTTCAGGTGCTTTCTCCCGTGGTGAGAGGGAAGAAGGGGCGCCACGAAAAGGTCTTCGATTCCGCTCGCGAGGGTGGCTTTGTTCGCGTCAAGGTAGACGGTGAGGTCTATCCCATTGACGAGGTGCCCGCTTTGGAGAAAAACAAAAAGCACGAGATCGACGTAGTGGTGGATCGACTTGTGATGAAAAGGGACCTGTCCCTTCGTTTGACCGGCTCCGTGGAGACTGCCCTGAAGCTTTCGGGCTCCTCCGTTGTCATTGATCTGGTCTCCAAGGAGGAATCGGATCCGGAAAAATACCTCTTCTTCTCCACTGCCTTTGCCTGCGAGGAGCACAATTTCAGCATCGGGACCCTTCAGCCTCGTATGTTTTCCTTCAACAATCCCTACGGTGCTTGCCCAAGCTGCGATGGCCTCGGGGTGAAGCCTACCGTTTCCCCGCGACGCGTCATTCCGGATCTGACCCGATCCCTTGCGGACGGGGGCATCCAGTGCAACGGCTTTAAGACCATGAAAAAGGACAATTGGTCGGGCATTCTCTACAGTCAAGTCATCGAGCCCTGGGGGCTGACCCTGAGCACACCCTTTTCCGAGTATCCCGAGGAGGCAATGCAAACCCTTCTTTACGGCACCGGTCCTGCGCAATACGTGGTTCCCTTCAAGGAGGGAGGCGTTCTGCAAAGCTACGTGACCAAGTTCCCGGGCGTAATCAATAAGATTCTGGAGCGCTACAATACCTTTCACGATTCCTACTACGAGGAGTTCTTTGAGGACGTGGTTTGCTCCGACTGTCACGGTCGCAGGCTCAAGGACGAGATCCTCGCCGTCACCGTCGGCGGCATCAACATTTCCCAATTCTGCGATCTGTCGGTCGATAAGGAGCTGGAGTTTTTGCAGACGCTGGACTTTACCGAAAAGGAGAAGATGATCTCCAAGGAGATCATCAAGGAGATCCGCAGCCGTCTTGAGTTTCTCCAAAGCGTCGGCCTCGGATATTTGACTCTCTCCCGTAAGGCGGGAACCCTCTCCGGAGGAGAGAGCCAGCGCATCCGTCTTGCCACGCAGATCGGCTCCAGCCTGATGGGGGTGCTTTACATCCTCGACGAGCCCAGCATCGGTTTGCATCAAAGAGACAATACCAAGCTGATCCATACCCTGAAAAAACTCAGGGATATGGGCAACACCGTCATCGTGGTAGAGCACGATACGGAAACCATGGAGAATGCCGACTTCATCGTGGACATCGGACCCGGAGCGGGCGTCGGCGGCGGTCGCGTGGTCGCGGCGGGCAGCTTTGAGGAGATCTGCCGCTCGGAGGAGAGCATCACGGGACAGTATCTTTCGGGAAAGCGCGTCATTGCCGTTCCGGAGAAGCGTCGCGAGGGAAGCGGTAAGTCTGTTTTGATCCGCGGTGCCCGCCAAAATAACCTCAAGAACATCGACGTATCCATTCCGTTGGGAAAAATGGTCTGCGTTACAGGTGTCTCGGGAAGCGGAAAAAGCTCTCTGATCAACGGCATTCTGCACCCCTACCTTGCCAAAAAGCTCAACCGTGCCAACTCCATCCTCGGAGATTTTGATGCCATTGAGGGGATTGAGGAGCTGGATAAGGTCATTGCCATCGATCAGTCACCCATCGGCAGAACGCCTCGCTCCAATCCTGCTACCTACGTTGGGATCTTCACGGAGATCCGAAACGTCTTTGCCAAGACCCGGGATGCCAGAATGCGCGCCTTTGGGCCCGATCGCTTCTCCTTCAACCTCAAAGGGGGACGGTGCGAGTCTTGTCAGGGGGATGGCACCGTGAAAATCGAGATGCATTTTCTACCCGACGTATACGTCAATTGTGACGTATGCCACGGAAAGCGTTATAATCGCGAAACGCTGGAGGTCAAGTATAAGGGCAAGTCCATAGCGGACGTTCTCGATATGACCGTCAGCGAGGCTCTCCGCTTTTTCGAGGCGATCCCGTCTCTTGCCAGAAAGCTTCAGACTCTGCAGGACGTGGGTCTCGGATATATTAAGCTCGGGCAGTCCTCCACCACCCTTTCGGGCGGCGAGGCACAGCGGGTCAAGCTTTCCTGTGAATTGGCCCGCAGAGACACGGGGCGAACCCTCTATATTCTCGACGAGCCCACCACGGGTCTTCACGCCGACGACGTCAATAAGCTTTGCGGTGTGCTGGACCGCCTTGCGGACGCGGGAAACACCGTGGTGATCATCGAGCACAATCTGGATGTGATCAAGCGTGCCGATCACGTCATCGACCTCGGTCCCGAGGGAGGCGACGCGGGTGGCTCCCTCATATTTGCGGGTACCCCCGAGGAGCTTGCGCTCTGTCCCGACTCTCATACGGGCAGGTACCTGGCACCGCTTTTGAAAAAGTGAGAGATAGGAGCTGCCCGCGCAGCTCCTTTTTCCTTTGCGGCGGCAAAAAGCGTCGTCCAACTTGACAAAAAATGAAAAAAAGTTAGAATGATAAGGAATAGATCTTAGCATTTTTGAAAGGATACCATATGATT
>JAFVYT010000179.1 GCA_017508505.1 Clostridia bacterium | reverse complement strand
TCGTTTTGTTCCTTGGAGATCTTGTCCCAGAAGAACATCACGTCGGGATCCTGCAGGAGCTTTATAAAGTAGTTCTTCTCATCGTCCACCGCTTCCTGCTTTTTCTTCTCGATGTCGGGATTCTTTTCCCGCGTTACCATTCGCCTTGCAATGTTGTCGCAGGCACGGGTAAAGGCGACGATCCCACGGTCAACGTCATCCGCCCAGGCATCGCAGTACGCGGTGATGGCGGCACTGACAGGCTCCATATTCTCACGGTATTCATCCGCAACCGAGGTAACGTATTCCCGAAGCGCCAGCAGCGCGGTATAGTGGGGGGGAACGTTGTTGGAGTCCGTACCGAACAGCTCCTCCAAAGCCTTCTTTACCGTCTCGCTTTCCACCTCGTCAAGAGAGATCTCAAACGCCGGATATTTGGCGTAGGGAGCGGCAAGACCTGCGGCAGGGGTGCCGTTAAAGACCATGGCGTTGGTAACGAAGCTGTCCGGCGCATCAATTTTTCCGTCGCTTTCGTCATAATCGGGATAGAGCAGGCTATCCATATATTTTTCCACGGAAAGGTGGCTGAGAATGTTGTTGATCCGCTCCCCCTTCAGATCAAGGATGTCGGAGCTGAACAGAGAGGGGAAGGTGCCGCCCGAATAGGTATTGACAAAGTCGTGGCCGAACAGATCCCCGCAGTAATGGAGCATACAGCCCAGGGTAAAGGAAAGCGCCTGCTTTCTGCCGGGGGTGTCCTTCCCCATTTTGTTGACGGCGTCGCACAGCAGGGTGACCCATTCACCGGAATCAATGTTTTCGTCCTCGGGGTGAATATAGGTCTGACCGGTTATAATGTCGGGGTACATATCCGGCCCCAGCGCACCTGCGCGGAAGGCGTCGGGGTATTCGCGGATCGCCTCAAGGTATTCCTCCGGAACGGTATACCGAAAGGTCTTTTCCCCCTCTTCTTCCCCGAAAAAGACGGAGGAAGAGCCGTCGTCCGAGTCTTTTTTGATGAGATTTGCCGTGTAAACGTGGGTCATCTTGCCCCAGGCAAAAGCATCCGTCGGGAGCAAGGAAAAACACGTTATCACCACCAGCAGGAGGCTGACAAGCTTCTGAATCGTACGTTTCATTGTTTTTCTCCTCACTTTACGTTGTCCCATCAGACAGTCTTACTTTTTCCCCATCTGCGAAAATTTCACGGCATCCAGCGGCACCGTTCTCTTCGCAAGCTTTTGACGAAGCTCCTCAAAAGCCTCGGGGGTTAGATCGATCTCCTCGGACTGCGCGGGATCCCACTTGCCGGTGGTATTGCGGTAATAGGCGAAATTGTTTCCGTCTCCGTTTTTGGGATAGGTAAAATAAAACTCTTTGCAGACAAGCGCTCCGTCCCCGTCAAGCACGTATTCCCCGAGGATGTAGTATTTCTCCCCGTCCGTGCCGTAGAAATAAAACGAGCCCGTATCGGTCAAAGCGAAGGTGTTTTGCTTTTGTTTTTCAAAAAGCGGGGTGAGGCTTTCCCCGTCGTGGCTGAAGGCGGCGTAGATCTCGTTTTTTGCCGCAGAGCCCGAGGAGTCAAAGCAGCCGATGAAAAGCTCCTCCTTGCCGTCCTTGTTGGTATCCTTGAATACGTAGCCGATCTTATCCGCCGCCTCGTCGCCGAATTCCAGCGCCGCCTCGCGAACGCTGCTGAGTCCGTCGTAAAGCTGACGGGCGTTTTTCGGATCGGCGATCACGCCGTAGAATTCATCAAGAGTCGCCTTGTACGCCTTTTCCTTTTTGAAGCCTTTGGGTCGGAAGCAGAAAATGCATACGGTCGCCGC
>JAFVYT010000178.1 GCA_017508505.1 Clostridia bacterium | reverse complement strand
CCTCAAGGCCCGCGCCGATCGGGAGACCGCCCTCGGAGAACGCGGTCTGGCTGCGGCCGTAGGCCAGCTGCTTGAAGATCTCGCGCATGGCCACGTTGATGGCGTCGCAGACGAGGTCGGTGTTCAGGGCTTCCAGAATGGTCTTGCCCTGCAGAATCTCGGCTGCCATAGCAGCGGAGTGGGTCATACCGGAGCAGCCGCTGGTCTCCACCAGAGCCTCTTCGATGATACCCTTCTTAACGTTGAGGGTCAGCTTGCACATACCCTGCTGGGGTGCGCACCAGCCGATACCGTGGGACAGACCGGAAATGTCGGTCACGTCGTAAGCCTTGACCCATCTGCCTTCTTCGGGAATGGGAGCGGGGCCGTGCTTGGGGCCTTTCGCCACAACGCACATGTTTTCTACATCTTCGGTGTACATGCTCATTTTCAAAATTCCTTTCTCAATTTAGTCAACCAGAACGCCCATGGTGCCGGGGGCGGCACAGGCGGCATTGGACTCATCGGTGTCGATGTGCATGGCGAGCGCGAACTTGTCGCTGACTCTGACGACGACCTCGTCGAAGATCAGGGCTCTCTCACCCTCCACGCGAACCTTGACGATCTGCTTGTCGGCAACACCGAAGGCAGCAGCGTCGGCGCAGGTCATATGAATGTGACGCTTTGCCACGATCACGCCCTCTGCGAGCTCTACGCTCTTATCGCCCACGGAAATGGTGCAGGCGCCGGAGCCGGCAACGTCGCCGGACTCGCGGATGGGAGCCTTGACGCCGAGGCTTCTGGCATCGGTAGCGGAAATCTCTACCTGAGAAGCGGGACGGGCAGGTCCGAGAATGATGACGTTCTTAATGGTGCCCTTCTCACCGGTGATATTGACTCTCTCTTCGCAGGCGTACTGGCCGGGCTGGGACAGATCCTTCTTGTGGGTGAGCTGGTATCCCTTGCCGAAGAGCGCCTCGATGTGCTCCTGAGACAAATGGACGTGGCGGGCAGAAGTTTCAACCAAAACTTTCTTTTCCATTGTTTTATCTCCTATCTTTTTAGAATATTTGCTGAACCGTCCCATTATACAACGAATCCTTGGTTCTTGTAAAGAGGGGAGCGGTTAAAAAACTTTAAAAAATGCGATTTTTGTCCCGCATGCCCACGGCGATCTTCATAGCGGCAAAAAGGGTCAGGGCAAGGTCGATGAACAGAGACGACGCGTCCACCAGATCCACGATGGCACGGTCTCCGAATACGGCGATCAACTGCGGAATGCGGCAGCTTACCCCGAAAAACACCACCGCAAGGGCGGAAAAGGCGTAGGCGTTGGGACGGGTCAGCGCCTTTTCTCCGAAGAGGAGCTGGGCGTGATATAAAAAGAAAACGAGGGCGGAGATGATGAAAAGGAACTGACCGATGTACAGGGTCTTGTTTACGAAGCGGGCCAGATCCCGATACTCCACCACGAGCCGTGCGGTGCACCAGAAGCAGGGGATCAGGGCGAGGAAGGGACGCACCCGATCGGCCTTGCCGGAATTCTTCAGGGTCAGATAGAGAAAGCTGAGGCCGGACAGCGCCGACAGAACCGCAAAGATCATACGGTACGGGTCGGAGACCACGGCAGTTTTGGTGAAGGAGGAGAGGGAATAGGCGATAAAGCCGAAGCCCGGCAGGAAGGAGAGAAAAGCGGTCAGGGTTCCCTCCCAGGTGGCCACGCGACGGGAAAAATCGGGCAGGGAATCCCCTTGCAGCTCTTCGTTCTCTTGCTCCTCGAAAAAGCCCTTCTCGTCTCGGTCGTCCTCCTCGTAGTAGGGGGTGGGAGCCTCGGAGGCATCAGGGACGTCGCTTGCATCGCCTCCCTTTTTCATGGAAAGGGCAAGGCACAGGAAAAAGACGACAAAGCCGATGCCGTTATAGATGAGGCAGGCGGGGGCCGAGGCACGGAAAAAGCTCGTGGCGGGATCCAATTCCTGCCAATAGGTGAACAGACGAAGGACCACCGCAAAAACGGCGACCACGGACAAAAGGATCAGCATCCTTTGAAAAAGCTTACGGTCAAAATTCACGGGGCTCCTCCTTTTTACTTTTCTTTGGATTCAGCTCTCTTCTCACCACGAGGATCACGGACAAAATCACGGTGAGGATCGCATCGATACAGACCAAGGCCTTTGTGATGGCATTGTCCAAAAAGGCCATAGAGGGGTTGACTCCGTCCAAAATGAAAAAGACAAGGAGCATCACACCCAGAATCAGGGTCATATGGGGCAGGACGGCGAGAATGCCGTCGAGGATCGGGCTTGATCGGGATGCAAACGGGTGCTGCTTTTTCATTCGTCTTCTCCTTTCGGTTTGGCAGGAGCGATGAAGATGATATCACTGATGTCTCTGCCGCCCTTGACGGGGGAGGAGTAAACCTCATCCTCCCAGGTCATCACGGCGCTTTCTCCGCCGTCCAGGTTATAGGCTCTTTGGCATCCCATCTCCTCGAAGAGCCGTGCCAATTCCACAAGGGTCATTCCCTTGGAGTGAGCCTGCCGCCCGTCCACCGCCACAAAGCAGTAGTGACCGGGCTCGTAATAGCCGATGGCGACCCGCGGGTTCGGCCCTGCGATGCCGGGATCGTACTCGGTGATGGCCTTGCCGTTTTGGTCCAAAAGCTGCGGCCCGAAGTCCCAAGCCTGCCAAGCACCCCCCGCAATGGCCTTTTCCACGTCAAAGTCCGCAAAGGAGTAGGTCTCCATGGTTCCGTTGTAGTAAAGCACGCAGACCTGATGGGCCTTGGACTTGCGGAAGACCTCGCCGTTTCGGATGACGATGCCTCGCTGACGGATGCCGAAATAGTCCCCGGACACCGCGAGAATCGCGTCGTTTTTCCTTGCAAGGTTCAGGGTGGAGTCCGCCACTACGGTGGAAAAGGTATCCCCCGCCAGAGCCGTGCGGATGGCGGTAACGTAGCGCACGTAAACGTCCGCCACGTAATAGGTGACCCCGTCCTCGGAATGGGTCGTGACGGTCAGGTTGACCTCGGAGTCCATATAAAAGCCGTCACCGGTGACAACGGAGCCGTCGGTGGTGAATTTGTCGGAAAACCGATCCCCGTAGTCCTCTACCTTCGTCTCCTCCGTTACGCCGTAGAGATTGCCGATGCTGCGGGGAAGCACGTGATGAAACAGGGCAAACACCAAAAGGCCGATGCCGAGGAGCAGGAAGTCCAGGGAAAACAGAAGGCAAAGTCGCTTCTTAGGATTCATCGGGACTCCTTTATTTCTTGAAAATCAAGTATTTTTGCACCAAAAAGCTCACGGGGAAGCAAACGCACTGAGCCAGAATGAGACTGAGTACCTCGTGCAGGCCGAGGGTCAGGTGCAGATAATCGTTTAAGAAGTGATTGCCGAAGAAGATGGCCACCACCAGCATAAGATACAGCCCGAAGGTCACACCGCTCTTTTTGAGCTGATGAAAGACCACCCTGCGGTTGATCAGATAATTGCACACCGAGGAGGCACAGCGGGCGAGAAACAGCGAGAAGAACAGACGGTGAGAGGGATCGGGCAGCGCCGAGGCCAGAGCACCATCAAAAACAAAGGTCAACAGGAGCCAGTACAGGGATACGTCAACGACGAAGGCCGCCACAGAGGAGAAGAGAAAGCTGAGCACCTGAAAGGCGCGGCCGAAGGCAGCACGGAAGAGGATTCCGTAGACCCGCAGGGCGTCCTTGAGGGGGTTGAAGTGGCTGGAACGGTTCTCCTCCAGATAGACCGTCTCGATCTCCACCTCGCGGATGGGGGTCTTTTTCTTGGCGGCGTTGCAGAGCACCTGCATCTCGTATTCGTAGCGGTTACCCTCCACCGCGAGCATCTCGGGCAGGAGCGTGGCGGAAAAGGCACGCAGCCCCGTCTGGGTATCGTAGACCCTCGTGCCCATCAGAAGATGAAAGGTGTGACGGGAAACGGCGTTGCCGAAGCGGCTTCTGGCGGGGACGTCTCCGGAAAAGGAGCGGGAGCCCAGCACCAGTGCCTCGGGGTGTGCCTTGGCCTCCTCCAGACAGTGGAGGATGTCCTTGGGCAGGTGCTGACCGTCCGCATCGGCGGTGCAGACGATCTCGTCCCCTCCCTCCTCCAGAAGGAAGCGGTAGGCGGTCTTGAGCGCCGCGCCCTTTCCCCGATTCTCGGGGTGGCGCAAAAGGGTACACTCCAATTCCTCGACCTTGCGGAAAATGGGCTCGAATTCCTCCCCGGAGCCGTCATTGACCACGAGAAGACGTGCGTCGGTGGCGGCCTTGAGGGAATGAATCAGACCGATCAGTTTTTCGTCTGGCTTATAGGCGGGGATCACGATGGTCATAGGGCGTTCCTTCTTTCTTATTCCCGAGTCGTAAAGCGTATTGGTATAATCAATTTATTGTATCAAAAAAGCCCTTTGATTGCAAGAGGTTTCGAATACTTTGCCATAGCTTTTCCGAGGGGGTGGCCTCTTTTGAAGAAAGAAAAGAACGAAAATTCGTAAAAAGCGCACGAAAGTGCGTAAAATATATTGACAATTACGAAATTTCGTGATATAATCCCATCGAGCAATGAGAAAACAACGAAAGGAAGTGATATGGTGCAATACATACAGGAAAAAGAGGAAAATCTTGCCTATGCGGTGGAGCGGGTCGAGGAGGCCGTGGGGAGTCTGGAGGAGCTGCTTCCCGATACGGCGGAGGAACTGAGCTGGATCCTTTCGGGAATGCGTGCGGAGCTTCTTTCGGTGCGGAGCGCCGCCGCCTCCTTTGCGGACCGAGGGATGATCTCTTGACGGTGGAGGAGTATCTGATCCGCTATCGCCTCCTGCAGCACGCGCTGGATTTGGATCTGCGGCAAAAAAAGCTTTTGGAAACGGCGGAATACCAAAGCTGGATCGCCCGCTTTGCGAATTCCGACCATCCGGAGCTTCGACACCACAGACAAAAAGAGGAGGAGCGGCAGAAGAAAACAGAGCGCAGAAGGCGGCTGTGCGAGCGCTATGCTCTGCGAATCTCCCGTGCCATCGAGCGGATTCGAAAGTACGAGCTGCGGGAATACGCCCGCTTTCATTTTCTCTACGGGCTGACCCACGAGGAGATCGCGGATGCGAGCTTTTTCAGCCTTCGCACCGTATACCGCCACGGCAATATGGCCAAAAAGGAATTTGCCCGTTGCCTTCTGGAGGTCTCTCCCAAGCTCCGTCGCATTCCCTCGGCACGCTTTCGGGTGAAGGGGAAATTGCGGAAGAAGAGCTATGAGGCGGACCGCAGTCGAAGGAGCATCGCGCGGCTGACCGCCCGCCGCAAGAGTGAGAGGTACCGTCCTACCCTCGGCCTTCGGTGAAAGCAAAAAACGGCCACCCTTTTCGGGTGGCCGTTTTTTTTGCACAAGGTTATGCGTTTTCCTTCATTGCTGCGAAGCAATCGCTGCAATAAACGGGGCGATCGCTGGTGGGCTGGAAGGGAACTCTTGCTTCCTTACCGCAGTTTGCGCAAGTGGTGGTGAAATACTCTCTTGCCTGTCTGGAAGCGTTCTTCTTTGCGTCTCTGCAGGGCTTGCATCTCTGGGGTTCGTTCTGGAAACCTTTCTCTGCGTAGAATTCCTGCTCACCTGCGGTGAAAACGAATTCGTTGCCACAATCCTTGCATACCAGTGTCTTGTCTTCGTACATTTGCCATACCTCTTAATTTTTCTAAAATTGCCCAGAACGGACTTGCACCGCTACCCTTTTAGATCGTTGCCGATCAAAACGCTCTCTTTAAGCTACACGGGCATATCAACGAATGTTAACTCGGCGAGGAAAGCTTCCTGCGCGCTCGGTAAAGCGTGTTCTCCACGCTTTTTTTATCCTTTCCCAATAGGGAAGCGATCTCCGCGGCGGTCCTGCCCTGCAGGCTCAGACCGAATACGCGCCGCTCCATGGGGGAAAGGGCACGGTCCACCCTTTGCTTCCATTCTTGCCACCGAAGCTTCTGCATCAGGACTCCCTCGGGAGAGAGCGCAGGGTCGGCGCAAGCGTCCGCCGCATCCTCAGACACATCCTCCTCGGCCGTGCTGCGGTATTTCCGAGCGCCGTCGATCACGGAGGAGCGCATACAGAGACGCGCAAAGGTAGCAAAGGAGGAAAGGGCGGGGTCGAAGAGGCGCACTGCCTTATAAAGGCCGATCAGCCCCTCCTGCATCAGATCCTCCTTTTCGGCGGGAGGAACGGACAAGGGGGCGATCATCCCCATCAGCGCGGGAGTAAAATGCCGCACCAGTCGGGAAAAGCTCTCTTCATTCCCCAAAGCGGCATCCTGTGCCAACGCGTCGAGAGACTCTGCCTCGACCGAACGGGGGCTTGTTTCCTTGCTGTTTGACATGGATACCTCGTTTGGATTACTACCTAGAGTGAATTATAGCACCCCTATTTAAATATGTCAAGTGTTTTAATAAAAATAAAAATATTTGCAACTTTTTTGTGATGTTTTTTCTTATTTCGAGAAGTTTTTTCCAAAATGGCAGCCTTTCGGAGGGGGGTGCTTGCCTCCCGTGTCCTTTTTGCGGCAGGATGAAGAAAATTTACCCGAAAAGGAGACGAAAATAGGATCCGTCATATCGTATGATGCAAATTCAAAGAAGAGGCCGAGGGAAAAACGAAGGCTGAAAACGTAGAGGCCACCCGTCAGATGCTTCTTGCTCTTCCGAAAAAAATCGATCTGATCCCGGAGAGCCGCGTTCTTGTGGGGACGGATGGAATCAACGAAGAAAACGCCGACCTTGTCCTCCTCTCCGGTTTTGCCTCTCCCGAGGCCTTGAACGCGTACATCGTTCATCCGGATCACAAGGCGGTCGGCGTCTTTATGCGTCCCTTGCGGGAGAGCCGTATGGCCATCGACCTCAGCGTATGACCTTGGTCAGAATGGCGTGAACGGCAAAACGGTTTTCCGAATTGGTCTGGGTGTCCATACAGGTGGACAGCGTGATGATCTGGGTGTTTCGGTCGAAGCTGTAGTCCGTTTCGAAGATGGATAAAAAGGCCATCTGCTCACAGAAGTTGATGAAGTCCTCATCCGACACGAAATCCGTTTCGAAGTAGTTGTCGTGTGCGTTGGAGCGGTGGACGGAGAAGGGCGTGTAAACGTAGATTCCGTCCTCCGTTGCGATTTCGATGGTGGCGCCGAAGAAGAGGGTCGCGCTCTGAAAATCGTGGATGGAGGCAAACATGCTGCCGTCGGACATATTGTGTCCGTAAATGACGGTGTTGCGGTTTTTGGCCACGTTGCGGTCGTTTCTCTCGTCAATGAAGATGGCACCGCCCGACAGCGTGTTGCCGTAAAAGTCCCGATGCAGATAATAGTTGCGGGAGGACGACCACATCAGGGGATAGTTGACTACCGTGCCCGAGATGCGGATCCAGCCCGTGGTATCGGGATTGAGCTTTTTCAGCTGGCTGATCTTGCCCACGAGGGTCTCCTGCTCGGGGGTGAAGGTGCCGGTGATCTCCCCTGTGACCGTATCCTTTCCCTCCAGAATCTCCCCGGGGGTCAGGGTGCCCCCTTCGGGAGTTGCCTTTTTCAGATACTCCTCGGCAAACAGATCCTCCCGCTCTACCATTTCCTGCAGACCGGAATACACGACCCAGGAGCGATAGTAGTCGTAGAGCTTTGAGCCTACGAACCAAAAGGCGCTGAAAAAGCCGAAAATGCAAACAAAGAGGACGGCGTAGCGGGCCAATTCTCCGGGCTTCAGGGTCTTTTTGCTCCCGGGCTCACTGCCGTACAGGGCGTCGAGGGACTCTTTTACAGCCTCCTCGGGGCTTTTGGGGGCTTCTTCCTTCTTTTGCGTCTCGGGCGTTTCCTGCGGAGCGCTCTTTTCCTCGGGCTCAGCCTCGGGCGGCTCCTTCTTTTGTGCGGTGCGGAGCGCCTTCGGGAGCTCCTTTTTTTGTGCTCTTTCGCTCACCTTGGGCGACTGCTTCTTTTGCGTCACGGCCTCTGCCTTTTTTTCGGGCAGGGGTTCCTTTCCTTCCTCCCTTTTGGTTTCGTGGGTCTTTTCTCCCCTGAGACCTAAGAAGGAGAGGAGTGCGGCGGTGTCGCTCCGTTTCGGCGCGGACGGGGCCTGCGGCGGTGCTGTTTCCTCCCGTTCCGGGGTGACCTTTTGGGGAGAGGCGGCTCCGACTGCGGACTTTTTGGGAGCCTCGGGCCCTTTTTCATTGGAAAAGTGGGGGACTCGGGCAGCGTGGAGATGCCTTTTCGGGGCTTGTCTCGGCTTGTCCGAGGGCTCGTCGTCTCTTTTTTTCGGCGCCTCTTTGGCCGCGGCGGGAGGTGCGGGGCGCTCTTCCAGATCACCCAGGAAAAAGCTGAATTCCTCGTGGGGATCGTTCTTTCTTCGTTGGAACATCCGTGCCTCCTTTTGCCATAATTTGGATTTTGTTTTTTGAGATTTTATCGCCAGAATTGCTCCAGCTCCCGCTTGAGCTGGGCGTCTCGTTCCAAAACGAGGGCGCCCTCCCAGGCGTCGGGGAAGAGCTCCCTGATGTCGTCTCCCAGAAAGCGCTGGTCACAAAGGATCAGAAAGCCGCGATCCTCCTCGTCTCGGATGACCCGCCCCGCCGCCTGTAAAACGCGGCTCCAGCCGGGCAGAGTGTAGGCGAAGCTCTTTCCGTCCATTTCTCTTTTGTAGTAAGAGGCACACTCTGCCTCACCCTCGGGAGAAGGGGGAGGAAATCCCGTGCCCACGAGGATCTCCCCGGAAAGGGAATCTCCCTTCAGGTCCAGTCCCTCGGAAAAGATGCCGCCCATCACGCAAAAGCCGATGAGCGTCTCCTTGCGGTTTTCCCGAAAGGCGGAAAGGAACTCCGCGCGCTTTTTGGAGGTCATCACCCGATCCTGCACCAGAACCCGATGCTCGAAGAAGCGGCGCTTGTATTCCTGAGAAACCAGCTTTAAGTATTCAAAGGAGGGGAGAAAGACCATGTAATTGCCCGCACGGGAGGAAACGGCACTGTGAATGATGCTGCACAGCTTCGGTGCCGTGGCAAAGCGCTGGCTGTAGGATACGTCCACGCCACAGATTCCCACGAAGAGATTGTCCCGCGGGAAGGGGGAGGGCAGATCCAGGAAGGTATCCTCCTCTTTGCCTGCCAAAAGCTCCAGATAATAGTCCTTCGGCTGCAGGGTCGCGGAGAAGAAGACCGTGCTCCGCCAGCCGTCTGCGGCACGGCGGATCCGCTCTCTCGGATTGACAAGATAGATCCGTGCGCCTCCCTCGGGGGGGAAGACGGTGGCAAAGTCCCCGTCGAATTCCTTGTAAAGGAGGGTGAATTTTTTCAGCTTACCGAAGAGGGTCTTCAGGGCCCTTTCGGTTTCCTCCGAGGGAATCCCGAAGCCGCCGTGCATGGCAAAGGCGACCTTGGGCAGAAGCCCCCTTGCGGCCTCGGCAAGCTTGTGGGGAGCTTCAAAGGAAAAGTAGCTTTTCGTCTCGTTTCGCTCCTTTTCGATGTGGGTAAATTCCGTGGTCAGAGCGGCAAAATGCTCCTTGAGCATACGGGACGGACTCGAGGGGTCCCGAAAGAAAAAGTCCAGATCCTGCGGACAGAGGGTCTCGGTGTAGCTTTCCCGGATTCGTGTGGGTAGGTTGTGCGCCTCGTCCACCAGAAGAATCGCTTGGGAGGAGGGAGGAAACAGGGCTTTGGACGGGTCGAAAATATGATTGTAATCCCCGATGACCACCTGACAGTAGCGCTGTACCTTGGTGGCAAGGGTGAAGGGACAAATGGAGTAAGCTCTCCCCGCCGCCTCCAATTCCTTGGCGGTGATGCAGGAGAAGCCGCTTAAGTACGCCAGCGCCTCGGGGAGCCTTGCGGGGGAGGATTCCCCGTAGGGACACTCCTCCTTGCGGCATTCTTCCCTGTTTTCGGGGCAAAGGCTCATCTTGGCGGAAAGCACCAGCGTGCGAAGACCTCTCACCGATTGAAGCGTCTCCACCGCGGCGGCGGCCTGCAGCTTCAGGGGATTCTTGGGAGAGGCGTAATAGACCCGCTCCGCCTTGCCCGTTTCCAGCGCTCGCAGGGCGGGATACAACACGGCGAGGGTCTTCCCGATTCCCGTGGGAGCACAGGCGAAGAGCTTGGTGGAGCTTTTGATGGCGCTCCACACGGCGTGGATCAATTCCTTCTGACCGTCCCGCAGGGAATCGTAGGGGAAGGTGACGGTCACGTCGGGCTTGCGGAACAAGCCCGTCAGGGTCAAAAGCGTGCGAATGGCGGGGGCAAGGGCCTCGGAGAGCTCGGATTTGGTACACAGCATCTCCTCTCGCTCCACTCGCCCTTCCGCAAAGACGGAAAGGCGCAGCTTGACCTCCTCTGCACCCTTGGTGTTGGCCAAGGCCAGCCCCAGAAAGCGTGCCCGCATCAGACTGCGGTCTCGCAGTCGGGCAAAATCCACCATCTGATCCAGAAGAATCTCCTCCTCGACGGTATGGGGACACCCCCGCTCGGCCTTTTCAATGCCGTCGGCGACGCCGCAGATGCGGATCTCCTCCTCCCCGCGGCGAAGCTGCAGGGTCAGAGGGGTTCTTTCAAAGCGGTTTGGTTCCTCTCCGAAGAGGGCGGTGCGAAGCTGCTTTGGGGGCAGTCTTTTCGGCTCCTGCCCTCCGTCGGGCAAGGGTGAGATGAGCTCCAGAACCTCGTCCAGCTCCAGAATCTGCGTATTCATTCTGCTGACTCCTCTCCGAATAGGATCTCCGCCAGAGACAGGGCAAAGCCTGCGGCGAGATTTTTAAATAGGCTGTATCCCCGAAGAAAGGGGACGGGTCGCTCAAAGGGCCCGATCTCCCGAGCCCCGATGACGATCTCCTCCTGCAAGCATAAGAGAGCGTGGTCCTCTCCGATGCTGGAGAAGGTGACGGGATCCGTGCAACCCATTCCTCCGGTCAGGATGCGGCTCTCGGAAAAGGGATGGGACGCCCCGATGGGCTCCCGTTCTCCCGAGATCAAAACCACCTGCGCCCGAGCGGGCAAAAGAGACGCACGGTCATGTAACAGCAAATCGTAGCTCTCCCCCTGTTTGCCTCGCGTGATCGCGACGCCCTCGGGGAAGCGGAAAACGCCCGTATTCCGAATCAGAAGCCGCTCCAAAACGGGAAACGGCTCCCACAGTCCGATCTTCATAAAAACCCCTCGCTGTTTTTTTGACTACTATGTGAGGGTTTGGGCGTTTTTATGCAAAATTCGGCTTCAGGCCTTGTTTTCTCCGCTGACCTCCACGGTTTTTTCCACAAGGCTCCACAGGGCCTCCACGCCCTCTCCGGTCAGAGAGGAGAAGGGGAAGACGGGAGTGGGGAAATAGGCCTCGCTCAATTCCTTCAGGTTTTTTGCACCGTTTGTCTTATTGAGCTTGTCAATTTTAGTGGCCACGATGACAAAGGGAATTCCCACCTCCTCCAAAAAGGAGATCATCATTTCGTCGTCGCGGCTGGGGCCGGTCTTTAAATCGATGAGCTGGAGCACCAGCGCAAGGTTCTCGTGATTTTGAAAATAGGCGTCGGTCAGAGCGGACCAGGCGCGCTTCTCGCTTTCGCTCCGACGGGCAAAGCCGTAGCCGGGCAGGTCCACCAAATAGCAGGCCCCGTCCACGTCGAAAAAGTTGACGGTGATGGTCTTTCCGGGACTGGAGGAGACCCTCGCCAGCTTCTTTCTGCCCAAAAGGCGGTTCAGAGCGGAGCTCTTTCCCACGTTGCTTCGGCCGGAAAGGGCGATCTGGCACTTGCCGTCCCGAATGAGCTGATCCTTCCGCCCTGCGGATATCTTCAGAGTGATGTTGTTTTTGTTCATTTATCCTTCAGTGCGACCTTCAAGACCTCGTCCACGGTGCGGCAGGGGATGAATTCTATGGTTTCCAGCGCCTTGGGGTCCACTTCCTCCAGATCTTTTTCGTTGTCCTTGGGGATCAGAACGGTGCGGATCCCGGCGCGCAGGGCGGCACTCGCCTTTTCCCTCAGCCCGCCGATGGCGAGCACCTCGCCGTGCAGGGTGATCTCACCGGTCATGGCCACGTCTCCCCGCGCGGCTCTTCCCGACAGAAGGCTGGCCAGACAGGTGACCAGCGTTACGCCCGCGCTGGGGCCGTCCTTGGGGATCGCACCCTCGGGGAAGTGCACGTGCAGATCACAATTTTTGTAAAATTCGGGATCCTTCAGCCCGAGCGCCTCGCTCCGGCTGCGAACCAGAGAGACGGCGGCCTTGACGGATTCCTTCATCACGTCGCCCAAGGAGCCGGTCAATTCCATCTTGCCCGTGCCGGGCAGGCACAGAGCCTCTACCTCCAGCATTTCCCCACCCGAGAGGGTCCAGGCAAGGCCATTGACCACGCCGATGCGATCGGGCAGATTCTTCTTTTCGGGGAGGATCTTTTCCTTTCCGAGAAACTCCGTGACGTTTTTCTCCGTGACGGAAACGCAAGCCGCTCCGTCCAGAATTCTCTTTGCGCTCTTGCGGCAGATCCGTGCGATCTCCCGCTCCAGCTTACGGACGCCCTGCTCCCGGGTGTAGGAGCGGATGATTTTTCTTAAGGCTCCCTCGGAGATGCGAAGCTGCTTGCGCTCGATGCCGTGCTCCTTTTCCTGCTTGGGGATCAGGTGGTGCTTGGCGATGGCACACTTTTCACTTTCGGTGTAGCCGTTGATGTGAATGAGCTCCATACGGTCCAGAAGGGCAGGGGGGATGGTGGAGGTCTCGTTTGCGGTGGCAAGGAATACGCACGCGGACAGGTCCACGGGCAGCTCCACGAAGTGATCCCGGAAGGCGTGGTTCTGTGCGGAGTCCAGCACCTCCAAAAGGGCGGAGGCGGGATCCCCGTGAGAATCACGGGTGAGCTTGTCGATCTCGTCCAGGGTGATCAGGGGGTTCATAGAGCCCGCCTGGGTCAGGGCGGTGACGATGCGTCCGGGCATTGCTCCGATGTAGGTCTTTCGGTGACCGCGGACGTCCGCCTCGTCCCGCACACCGCCAAGAGATACGCGGACGTACTTTCTGCCCAGCGCTTCGGCAATGGAGGAGGCGATGCTGGTCTTGCCCACGCCGGGGGCACCTACCAGACACAGAATCTGTCCCTGCACCTTGCCGCGGAGCTTGCCTGCGGCAAGAAATTCCAAAATGCGCTCCTTGACCTTCTCCAGGCCGTCGTGATCCCGATCCAGGATCTCCTCGGCCTTTCCGAGATCCACCGTGTCCTCGGTGGTCTTGTTCCACGGGATCTCAAGGCAGGTGTCGATCCAGCCCCGCAAAAGGGCGGACTCGGAGGAGCCGAAGGGCATGGTGCGAATTTTCTTTGCCTGCGCCAAAAGCTTTTGGCGGATCTGCTCGGGGAGAGATGCCTTTTCAATCCTGCCGATTACGTCATCGTCGTCCCCCTCAAAGCCCCCTTCGGGCTCGGAAAGCTCCGACTGAATGGCGCGGAGCTGCTCTCTTAAATATGCCTCTCTTTGCTGCTCGTCCATATGGCGCTGCACCTTGCGTGCGAGGCGCTGCTCCAGCTTTGCCACCTCGGTCTCCCGATCCAGAATCTCCATCAGGCGCAGGGCGCGGTCCAAGGGGTCGAAGATCGCCAAAACATCCATCTTGTCCTCTACACGGCGCAGGAGATTGGCTGCTACGAAGTCGGACAAAAAGCCCGGATCCTCAATGGTCTGCAGGGCTCCCGTGGTCTCGGGGGAGAGCTTGGGGATGAAGGCGCTCAATTCCTCCACGCCGTGCAGCACGCTTCTGCGATAGGCATCGGCGGAGATCTCGTCCTCTACGGCTACGTTTTTTCTCATAACCTCGGCGGTGAGGGCGCCGCTCTCCAAACGGAATACGTTCAGGGTCTCGGCACGGCTGAGGCCCTCGGTGATGATGCGATAGCTCTGATCGGGGAGCTTGATGGATTGCTTGATGCGCCCGATCACGCCCACGGAGTACAGATCTCCGGGCTCGGGGGTCTCCACCTGCGCGTCCTTTTGGGTCACAAGGTACACGAGACCGTCGGCCTTCAGGGCCATTTCCGTGGCACGGACGGTCTGAGCACGGGCCACCTCGAAGCTGGTGTCGATCCCGGGGAAGACCACGAGCCCTCTCAGGGCAATAACGGGGAGAGCAACGCGGTCGATGGATTCGGTGTAGTAAGACATAACTGGGGAGTGTTCCTTTCCAAAATGGTGATGCTTTTTGGGTACAAAAACCCATTCTGGAAAACAATATACCACACTTTTGAAGAAAAAGAAATTGTTTTCCGTTATTTTTTGTGATTTTTTTATAAATTTTTGTTTTTTTCAGGCTTTTTCCGGCACCGTCGCCCATTTCGGGAAAAAATATGGTAAAATGGTGGGAGAATCAATGAATGAGAGGTCTTTATGAAAACGACTCCCGCCGAAGCCTCCGCCCTGGAATACGCACGGGCGCTGCCGCTTCCCGCACTGGTAACGGATCAGGAGCTCACCCCGATCTTTCGCAATGAGCTGGCCCGTCGGCTTTTGCCGAGCAAGGCGCGCCTGCGGCGCCTTTTGGCTGCCCGACTCCCCGTCGAAGCGAAAAACGAGCTGTTTTTTCTTTCGGTGGATCGGGTCAGCTATCTTGTGATTTCCTTTGCCGCATCGGGCGGGCTGCGGATCGTGGCGTTTTTGGAAAACACCGTACCGCTTCACACACCCTTTGCCAAGCAAATGGTGGAGGAGGGAGCCCTTGTTCTGGATGAGCTTTACAAGGCAAGGTCCACCGCACTTCCTCCTCTGCCGAATTCGTCAAAGGAGTCGACGGATCGCTCCGCCGCCCTTGCCGCCAGATGCGTTGCGGTGAGAAATCGGATGCGCTCCTTCCAT
>JAFVYT010000177.1 GCA_017508505.1 Clostridia bacterium | reverse complement strand
CCCTTTACGGATACGAGACTCGAGCTCGGAGCTCTTTACTATTTCTTCGCCATGATCTTTTTGGTTTTGGTGGTCAATGCGGTGAATCTGACCGACGGCATTGACGGCCTTGCCGCCTCCACGACCTTCGTGGTCTTTGCCTTCTTTGCCGTGATTTCCTTTGTTGTGGAAAACGGAGCCCTGACCCTTCTTTCGGGGGCTCTTTGCGGCGGTATGATCGGTTTTTTGATCTATAATTACTACCCCGCCCGCATCTTTATGGGCGACACCGGCTCGCTTTTTCTGGGCGGTGCCGTGGTGGGCGCGGCTTTCCTTTTGGATATGCCTCTTCTGATCGTCACCGTGGGCTTTGTCTATCTTTGGGAGGCCCTCAGCGTCGTTTTGCAGGTTTTCTTCTATAAGCTGACCCGCAAGCGTATTTTTCGTATGGCCCCCTTCCACCACCATTTGGAAATGTGCGGCTGGAAGGAAACGCAGATCGTGACCTTCTCCGTGATCCTCACGGCAGTCCTCTCTGCGGTGTCTTATCTTATTTATTTTCTGTAAAGCGTTTCCTATATTTTCAGAAGAAAGGAGATTTCTATGGATCCCAAGGAACAAGGAAAGGCCCCCTCTGACCTTGCCCGTCCGAAAAAGGAGCGCCGCTCCCTTCTTCCCACAAAGAAGCCGAAGTCGGTTCAGCGTCTGCGCTCGGGGATCGACTGGCCCTTTGCGGTTCTGGTGATGATTCTCCTTTCCATCGGTACCACCTTCGTATTCTCCTCCAGCTACGTTTTTGCCAAGTATAACTACAATGACAGCTACTTTTTTATCCGAAAGCAGATCGGATGGGTAATTCTATCGGTTATCGTTTTGTATATGGTATCCCGCTTCGGAGATTATCTGCTCCTGAAAAAAGGAGCGCTGTTCATTTTCATCGTCTCCTACGTCCTGCTTTGGTTCGTGTTCTTCTTCGGTGCGGATGCCAACGGCGCAAAGCGCTGGATCTACGTCGGCCCGATGAGCGTTCAGCCCTCGGAGATTGTGAAATTCTCGGTCATCCTTCTCATTTCCGCCTACATCGTTTGGCTCGAGACGAAGGGAAGGGATCTGATCCGTACCTTCCGCTACGGCATCCTGCCCTTTGTGGTTCTCGTAGGCCTGATCGGCTTTCCCCTGTATAAGCAGCCCCACCTTTCCGCTATGATCATCATTTTTGCCCTGATCTACATCCTGATGTTTCTGGGCGGTGTCCGAGGGAGCATCCTTGGCTGGGGTCTTGTGGTGGGCGGCGCTCTGATGCTGGGCCTGATTTTGTTTACCTCCCACGGACAGACCCGTATCGATACCTGGCTCCATCCGGAGGCGGACCCCCTCGGAGATGGCTGGCAGCCTCTCCAGAGCCTCTACGCCATCGGCTCGGGCGGCCTTTGGGGTGTCGGCCTCGGCCAGTCCAAGCAAAAGCATCTTTATCTTCCGGAGCCTCAGAACGACTACATCTTTGCGGTCATCTGCGAGGAGATGGGCTTTGTATTTGCCGTTGCGATCATCGTGCTCTTTTTGCTTCTCATCTGGCGCGGCTTTGTCATCGCCAAAAACGCCCCTTCGAAGTTTTCCTCCCTTTTGGTGATGGGCATCATCATTCAGGTTGGACTTCAGGTGTTTCTCAACATCGGCGTCGTTTCGGGAGCCCTTCCCAGCACGGGCGTGTCTCTTCCGTTCTTCAGCTACGGAGGCTCGTCGCTTCTGATTCTGACGGCGGAAATGGGAGTCGTGTTGAATGTCTCCCGCTTCTCATACACGGAAAAAGCATAATTTTACGGAGGACAGATTTTTGAAAGTAGTATTAAGCGGCGGTGGCACCGCCGGCCATATCAACCCCGCTCTTTCCATTGCCAAGAAGATTCTGGAAAAGGAGCCCGACAGTAAGATTCTCTTTGTGGGGACCCCGACGGGGATGGAAAACAGCCTCGTGACCAAGGAGGGCTTTCCCATCCGTCACGTGGAGGTGAAGGGCTTTCAGCGCAAATTTACCCTTGCCAATTTAAAGGTGGCTTATCTTGCCCTGACCAGCATCGGTCAGGCCCGTAAGATTTTGAAGGAGTTTGAGCCTGACGTGGTCATCGGTACGGGCGGCTACGTTTCCTGGCCCGTTCTCCGTGCCGCAACGAAAATGAAGATCCCAACCCTCATTCACGAGCAGAATGCTCTGACGGGTCTGACCACACGCCGACTCTCAAAATACGTTGACCGTGTCTGCCTTTCCTTCGAGGAGTCCGCAGATCAATTGCCCTGCAAGCGGGAAAAGACCGTCCTCTGCGGGAATCCCGTGGATCCTTCGCTGGAAACCCTCAGCCGTGCAAAATGCCGCAGTCAGCTTGGCATCACGGGGCAGTTTCTCCTTTCCTTCGGTGGCTCTCTCGGAGCAGGTGCCATCAATGAGGCCGTATTCAATCTGGCAAAGAGCTACTCCTCGCATCGCCCGCTGTTCCACACCCATGCCTTCGGAAAGAGGGAATATGCCAAGTGGATGGAAAAGGAAAAAGAGGCGGGCATTTGCCGCTTCGGCAACGTGCGCTTTTTGGAGTATATCTTTGATATGCCCCGTCAGCTTGCTGCCGCAGATCTTGTCATTTGCCGCGCAGGGGCCATTACTCTGGCAGAGCTTGCGGTGATGGGAAAGCCCGCCATTCTGATCCCGTCTCCCAACGTCACCGACAACCATCAGT
>JAFVYT010000176.1 GCA_017508505.1 Clostridia bacterium | reverse complement strand
TTCGGGCCAGTGGACCATGGGAGCCATGACGAAGGTCAGGGTGTGCCTGCCCAGACACAGGGTGTCGCCCTCGCCCACCACCAGGCGGCGGTCGGCATAGTCGTCACCGAAGAAGTTCTGGATCATCACGAAAGCCTTGTTGTTGGCAACCAGCGTGGCTTGGGGATAGATCTTCATAAAGGTGGCAATGTTGGCAGAGTGATCGGGCTCCATGTGATGGACCACCAGATAGTCCGCTTTTTTCCCGTTCAACGCATTCTTCACCTGCTCCAGCCACACTTCGCCAAAGCCTTGGGAAACCGTATCCAGAACGGCACATTTCTCATCGACGATCACGTAGGAATTGTACGCCATTCCCTCGGGCACGATATACTGTCCCTCAAACAAATCGATTTTTTTGTCGTTCACACCGACGTAAATCACGTCATCTCTGATTTTCATCTCTTTCTCCTTATGCTTTTGCGACGAAACGGCCGGAAAGCACGTCATTTTTCACGTTGTTTTCCACGGTAATTTCACCGCCGATGATCACGTAGTTCAGACCCACGTTGCGTTGACCCGGCTCCACGAAGGTAGCCTTGTCACGAATGACTGCCGCATCGAAAATGCAAAGATCCGCATCCATTCCCTCTTCGATTCTTCCCTTTTTGGTAAAGCCGTATACAGAGGCAGGCAGGCTCGTCATCTTTCGGATCATTTCTTCAAGGCTCGTCACGCCCTTTTCGCGGACGTATTTGCCCAAAACGCGGGGGAAGGTGCCGCGGTTACGGGGATGATAGTGGGTCAGGCCCGCAATGTTACCGCCGTCGGTGCCGATCATACAGCGGGGATGGCGCATCACCTGCATCATATCCTCCTCGCTGATGGAGAAATACACCGCCTTGGCAACCATATTGTTTTCAATGAGCAGATCGTACAGAGCGTCGTAGGGCTTCTTTCCCTCTTCCTTTGCAATTTCGCTGATGCGTTTTCCCAGGTGCTGTGGCGTTTTCTTGGCACCCACTACCATGGCAAATTCCAAATCCGAGCCCTGCAAAGGCTCTGCCCAGGCCTGCTGAGCCGCCCGCACCTCCGGCTTTTTCAGCTCCTCCATTATCTGCTCCGTGGGAAGGGACTGAAGTTCCTTGGTCACGAAGGGTGCGTTTAAGCTGGTGGAGGTGGCAACGTAGGGATAAACGTCCATATAAATGGGGTGTCCCTGGGCAACTGCCTCGTCCACCAATTCCATCATCCGTACCACCTTGCCGTGGTTTCTCACCTTGCAGGCCTTGAAGTGGGAAATCACACCCACCAGATCCGCGCTGTTTGCCACGTCGATGAATTCCTGCACGGCCTCCACCACCAGATCGCTTTCGTTGCGGATGTGCGCGGCGATGACACCGCCGTATTCCTTGACCACCTGTGCCAATTCACACAGCTCTTCCTTTTTGGAATAGATGCTGGGCACGTAGCCCAGACCCAGGGAAAGGCCCATAGCGCCTTCCTTCATACCGTCTGCAAGAAGCTTTTTCATCTGTGCCATCTCTTCGGCGGTGGGCTCATCCATACGTTTGCCCATCACCGTTTTCCGCAGGGCACTGTGTCCCACGAACATGGCAAAATTCATACCCGAGCGATGCTCCTTCAAGCCGTCGAAAAATTCCTTGGCAGACTGATCGGGGCCAAGGGAGGGAACGGGATAAATGGAGGAGCCGCACTGACCGGTGAGGGCCGTGGTAATGCCCTGCTCCGTCACGCAGTCCATCAAAGGCTTTTTCCGCACGGAGCCGTCTCCGTGGCTGTGGGAATCAATAAAGCCGGGGGTCACGCTAAGACCCTTGGCATCGATTTCTCTGTTTCCCTTTTCGGGTATTTCGCCGATGCGGACGATCACGCCGTCCTTGACGGCAACGTCACACAGACGGGGCGCATTGCCAAGACCGTCGTAAACAAGTCCCCCGCGAATTACAAGATCATACATCACTTCATCCTCCGTTTTCTTTTTCACGTTCGACACCGTTGCAGGGCGGGTCACCTGATAAACTCCCCACAAAATTAAAACCGCACCCGTAAACATCCATACGTTCATCGGTTCTCTCAAAAAGATTACCCCGGAGAACATAGAAACCAGGGTGGAAACCGCACCGAACGAAGAGAGCTTCACCACCTGCATCCGACTAACGGCAAAATTGACCAAAAGGTTTGCC
>JAFVYT010000175.1 GCA_017508505.1 Clostridia bacterium | reverse complement strand
TCGAGATGGATGCTGTGGCAAAGGATGGCGAGATCATCGCATACGCAATCTCCGAGTAATCCCCATGGCGATATATTCCGGAGCCACCTTGGCACCGCACTTGGTAAGCTTACCGGCGCTCAAGACCAGCGCCTCTCCCTCCTCTACCGCCTCGTTGGCGGTCACTTCCAGGTATTCCGGCTCGGGAACGTTCATCCTGGCATTTTCAATCTTCAAAAGTCTGAACATGATTTTTTACCTCCTCTTACTTTTTAGAAACACGGCGATACAAGGCCATTCTTTCCTTGTCGCTCAGTTCCGGGAACAGATCTCTGTATTCCTTCAGCTCGCTCTTGGTCATAGTCACGGAAGTGTCCTTCGACTTTTTGGGAGCCACGGAACTCAGATGGCTTTTGGTTTCATTCAGCGACTGCTTTTTAGTAGCGGCCGCCACACTGGCTCTCACCGCGTCCGGGTTGGCCGCGATGTACGCCTCCTTGGGGGACAAGCCCAGATCGCGGAAGCGTCCGAACTTCTCAAAGTTGGGGAATTTCTTCACGGAATCGTAGACTCTGGTCTCGGGATAGGCCGCGTGTACCTCGGCCAGATCCGCCTTGATCATTTTTTCAAACTCCATGTTCTGGACGATACGCTTGGCCTCCTCGGCCTTGTCCCGCTCGGTCTTTTGCTTGAGATACTCCTCAGGAGTCATATCGTCGGCCTCAGCTGCAAGCTTAACAAGGCCGTCCATGACATCTCCCTCGGTCACTCCCAGCTTGGCAAGGGTATCCTTGCTCTGAGATTCAAGAGCAGCATACTTTCTCCGCAATTCCGCGAGCTCGCGATCCTTTGCGTCCGGCTGCTCGGCAACAGGCTCTACTACTTCCGGCTCGGGAGTATCAGGCTGATCTTCCACTTCGGTTTCTGCCTCACCGTCCTCGTCGGTTTCATCCTGCTCCTCTTCGGTTCCCACTTCCTCCCCGTCATCTTCAGACACTTCTCCGTCCTCGGACTCGTCGGGAATGATAATGTCCCCGTTCTCATCGTACTCGAAATCCCCGTCAAGATCCTCCTCGACGTCGGCATCACCTACAACGATCTCTTCGACATCGTTTTCTGCTGCCGTTTCGACTTCGGTGTTGATTTCATCATTCATACTTTGTTCTCCTTCTGCCGCTTATTGCGACTTATTTCTTGTTGGTGCCGTTGCGACGATCGCTTCCCTTGGTGACGGTGGCCTTCGGCTCGCCCTTCGTCGTGGGATTAGGTGCCTTGATTACGCCGCCCTTATTGGTGGCGAATCGATTACCCGCTTCCTTCTTCATGACGCATCCCTCCTTCTTTCAAGATTAAAAGAAAAAGAGCCACAGCTGCCGAATGCTCGGCAAATGTGGCTCTCATCTCAATGGATATATGGCTCTCTTTTGCTATGTAGTTTTGACGGCCTTATACGCGCCGCACTTCTTGCATCGGAACACAAGGCCATCCACCTTGCTATCCTTTTCCAGTCCGATTCCACGGACCTTTTCGCCGCAATCGGGACAAACGATCTTGGTAAACCCGTTCTTCTCCGGCTTTTTTTCGCTTGGAACAATCAAAATTGACATACGCATCCCTCCTGGGAATAAGTATAGCACAAAAGTTACTTCAATTTGTCACCATTTATTCCGCATCAAAGACTTTGCGTCACAATTCTGCCGTTTTTCACCTCAAATCCGCACAATTCGGCAAGAGCAGCCTTCTCCAACTTGCTCACCTTGAGCTTCAAAATGTACCGCAGGAGGTATTTCTTTGCCGCCTCGGCCGACAAACCGGGAACATCGTTGTCCTGCAGGCTGTAACCCTTAGCGCAGATCAGGAGCAACGTCTTCTCCTTACTAAGTCCCAACGACCGAATAGCCGAAACGACCTTCTTGCGCTTGCTTCCGCTGATGGTCATGCCCTGCTCGTCCTTGTCACCGGCAAGGCCCTTGGTAAACACCGACAGCAGAGCCAGATTATCCACGCCAATAACGGTTGTTACCAACGCATCGCCCGGCACGCTACCAACGCCAAGCACCTCGTACATGGCCCTGTCATAGTACGCATCGTACACGTAATCCACGGCGGCAGTCTTCTGCTCGTCGGACAAAGCATTGTACCGTTGGTTGGCAAACAGCGACTTGAGGGATTCCTGCGATGTGGAATAAACGTCACGGATAGCCGTATACTCTTCATCAGTCAGCTCGTATTCTTCCTCGTCGATGGTAATGGACGCCGGGATGCTCTTGGGGAGGACCTTCTGACCTTTCTTGGAAAGATCAAGCAGCTCGTTGTACACAGCCTCATCCATATCCTCGCTCAAGCGCTCTCCCATCAACAGCCTCATGATGTGCGCGGTCATAACGTCGTCCTCTTCCTCGATGGCCTTGTAGAGATCGCTCTGGTAGTTCTTCTTATAGAACACAG
>JAFVYT010000174.1 GCA_017508505.1 Clostridia bacterium | reverse complement strand
CCACTCGACGTACCTTTGTACGCCTTCGGGTAACCAAAAAGCAAGGTAAACCTTGCTTTTTGCTCAGTTTGTCCGTTCTGCATCTTTTTTTCCTATCCCCTTAAAAGGAGCTGTAAAAAAACTTGAGTTTTTTTACAGCCCCTTTTTATTTGGACAGCAAAACGTAAAGCAGAATTCCAAGGAGCACCACGTCGTTGTTCGTATTGTCGCAAAGGAGAAACAGAATCAGGGCGATCAGGGCGGAATCCTCAGGGGAAAGCATCTCCAGAAGCCCCGCAAGGCTCTCCTTCGGCTTCGCCGCCTTCGGAGGCGGGCTCTCCCGCCCTCCGCTCTCCCGCAAAAGACGGTTGTAGCGCTCACGCTCATCGGCGTGCTGCATCACCGAGGGATCCGGGTGAAAGGGCGCTCGGTTCAAGGTACCGGAATACATCGCACCGCCTCCCTTCACAACAGCTTTTGTGCCGACACCAGAAGATCCAGCGTCTTCATGGTTTGAATAATCTTATCCAGCTTTTCCTTTTTCTCCTCCTTGACAAAGGGACGCATGGCGCAAAGAAGCTGAATACGCTCCTTACTGCCCTCTCCCAAAACCCGCAGAGCCGCAGCAATGGCGGGCTGGGAAAAAAGCTCCGGAAGCCCTTGGGGGGAGGGCTCGGGCAAAAAAGGAGCCTCCGACGCACCGTGCTCCTCTGCAGGAGCGGATCGACCTTCCTTGGCGGCCATCTTTTTTGCCAAGGCGGTGATGGTCGCCATCGCGTCGGGATCCGAAAGGACTCCCTTGAGCTTATCGGAAAAATTCCCGTCCATTTATCTGTCTCCGATCTCGTTTTTGATCCGCTGTGCCAAAGCGCGGGTATTCTCTTCGCCCAGAGCGTCCCGAACCCGTTCCAGATCCTCGGCGTCCAGACCCGAGATCCGCTGACGGATCCCCTGAAGATCCGCAAGGTACGGTGCGGTCATCCGGGGATCCAGGCCCATTTCGGCGGCGATGCTGCCAATGGCGCTTCGGAGGGTATCGTCATCCAAAAGGCTGACCTTTTCCAAAAGCTTGCGATCCAAATCCATCCTGTCATCCTCCCTTTCCTCTTGTTCTTTATCCTAGTCTATGCAGAAGAACGGGAAAAATTGAATGAAAAAAGAACCCTCCCTTGAGAGGGTCCTTCCACAGGATGCTTTATTCTTCCTCCTCCACAGGCTTCTCGGGGAGGGTGACGGTGGCACGGGCAACCTGATGCTCCTGCACGTCGTTGACAAAGATGCGGATGCCTTCCCACTCCACCTCGAAGCTGCTTCCCTCCTCGGGAACCTCTCCGTGGAGGCCGAGGACCAGCCCGTTGAAGGTATCGTAATCGTCGGGGAAATCCACCTCGAGGGTCTTCTCCAGCACCGCAAGGGAGACGTTCCCCGTGATGCACCAGGTACGCTCATCCACACGGGAGATCTCGTCCTCCTTCACCTCGTCGTCGTGCTCCTCGGGGGTCTCACCCACGATCTGCTCGATGAGATCCTTGATGGAGATGATACCGGAAAAGCCCGCGTACTCGTCCAAAACCACCGCAAAGGAGGCGCGGTTCTTCTTCATATTGCGGAAGGTTACGTCCGCCTTTGCTCCTTCGGGAACAAAATAGGGGGCTCTGACCGACTTCTCCATCACGGTCTTGCGATCCTTGACCTCCAAGCGGAAATAATCCTTGGTGTCCAGAATGCCGACCACGTTGTCAATGCTGCCGTCGCAGATGGGGTACATGGTAAAGCGGGTGGAGCGAATGGTCTTTTCCCATTCCTCTTCGCTTTCCTCCATCCAAAGCAGTGACACGTCCGTACGGTGAACGGTGATCTCGGCCACGGTCAGATCGTCGAAATCAAATATGTTTTCGATGAGCTCTCTTTCCTCCTCCTCGATGACGCCGCTTTCCGCGCCCTGCTCTGCCATCATCAGGATGTCCTCCTCGCTGACCTCCTCCTCGTCGGCATTGGGGTCGATCCCCAAAAGACGAAGGACGCAGTTGGTGGAAAGAGTCAGAAACCAAACGATGGGTGCGAAAACGCGGGAAACGCCGTAGACGGCACCGGAAACCCCGAGGGCCATCTTTTCCGTCTTTCTCATGGCAAGACGCTTGGGAACCAATTCGCCGAAGATCAAAGAGAGATAGGAAAGAATGAGGGTAATGATCACCACGGCAATGCTGTCAAGGAGTGCCTCGTCCGCCCCGGGGATCCAATTGCGGAACAGGGCCACAAGATACCCGGAGAAGTTGTCCGCAGCGAAGGCGGAGCCCATAAAGCCCGCCAACGTGATGGCAACCTGAATGGTCGCGAGAAACTTAGCCGGATCGCTTTTGAGCTTCAAAAGGCGACGAGCGGGTCGACTCCCCTGCTCCGAGAGCTTGGTAAGCTTCGCATCGCTGATGCTGATGACGGCGATCTCCGCCATGGCAAATACAGCGTTCAAAAAGATAAGAATGATCTGTAACAGGATCGGTCCAATGATTTTGCTCATAATAAAATCCTTTCATACGTTGTTTGATTTTGGTTTGAAAAAGGCAAAACAAAAGGGCATAACCTATCCTCGATAGTAATAGGATAGGCGATGCCGTACTTCAATCTCTTTATTCAAAACCATCATACGTATGGGAGGCTTGTCTGCTTTCGATTCAAAACTATGACTGTCCGTATCCATAAAAGATCTGATCAACTCCTTTCTGTCTTAATCAAGGGATATTGTATCAAAACTTTTTTGTTCTGTCAAGGGGTCTCCTCGACGCTTTTTAGTTGACGAACAGGCAAAAAAAGGGTATACTAGGAAAAGCTAAGCTGAGGAGGAAATCAAATGGCATCTTACAAAGAAAAATACGAATATTGGCTCACCTCTCCCGCCTTCGACGAGGCAACCCGCAAGGAGCTGGCGGCTCTGACGGAGGAAAAGGAGATCGAGGACCGTTTTTACAAGGATCTGGAGTTCGGTACGGCAGGACTGCGCGGCATTATGGGTGCCGGCACCAACCGTGTCAACTTCTACACCGTGGGCAAGGCAACCCTAGGTCTTGCCAATTACCTTTTGGAAACCGACGAAAAGGTAAAGGAAAAAGGGGTGGTCATCGGCTACGATACCCGAAACCTTTCCGATTCCCTTGCAAGAGGTGCCGCCGAGGTGCTCACGGCAATGGGGATTCCCGTTTTGCTCTTCGACCAGCCCGTTCCCACCCCCGTGCTTTCCTGGTGCGTGCGCCGCTTTGGCACGTCCTCGGGCATCGTTTTGACCGCAAGCCACAATCCCCCCGCCTACAACGGCTACAAGGTTTATGACCCCAGAGGCTATCAGCTCGGGATCGAGGAGGCCGAGGCCGTCCTTCGGTGTATGGACAGGATCGAGGATTGGAGTGCCATCCCGAAAAAGGGCAACGAAGCGCTCCTGACCCTGATCGGTGACGAAGCCTTGGATGAATTCACCGACGTGGTGCTGAAGGAGTCCACCCTTCACGACCCGGAGGCCAAAGCTGCCTTGAAGATCGTTTATACCCCCATTCACGGCACAGGCAGAAAGCCCGTCCGGCAGATCCTGAAAAAGGACGGCTTTACGGACGTGACGGTAGTCCCCGAGCAGGAGATGCCCGACGGAAACTTCCCCACGGTCAAGAGCCCCAATCCCGAGGAGCGCGGTGCCCTTCTGATGGGCATTGATCTGGCCGAAAGAATCGGTGCGGACATCGTCATCGGAACCGACCCCGACGCAGACCGCATCGGCTGTGCCGTCCGCCACAAGGGCGAGATGGTGCTTCTGACGGGAAATCAGGTGGGTGCGCTCTTTACGGACTTTATCTTGAAAACCAAGGAAATCCCCGCAAACCCCGTGGTGATCAACACCATCGTGACCAGCGACATGGGTCTTGCCATCGCCCGAAAGAGAGGGTGCGAGGTGCAGCAGGTTCTGACGGGCTTTAAGTTCATCGGAGAAAAGGTAACCCTCTTTGAAGAGGAGCAGAAAAAGAAACCGGAGAGCGCCCATCACTTCCTTTTGGGCTTTGAGGAAAGCTACGGCTATCTTGCCGGTACCCACGCACGGGACAAGGATGCGGTGGT
>JAFVYT010000173.1 GCA_017508505.1 Clostridia bacterium | reverse complement strand
AGGCGGATGCGGACCTCGTCGTCGGGGACAAGATCCTCCGGTGCGGGCTCGGTCACTTCCTCCCCGCTTTCCATATTCACGGCACACTTGGCCTTTTTTTCCTTCTTTGTCTTGGCATTTTCCCGCTTGAGGGTGTATTTTTCCCGTTCCCGCTCCTCGGCGAGGCGGGTGCGCTCCTCCTCCCGCACGCGGCGGACTGCGGCCTGACGGTCGTGGCGCTCCTCACGGTCCTGCTTCATCCGATCTCCCAAGGGCACAAGAACGCTGCGCACCAGCTCTCCGGGGGTCTTCCCGAACAAAAAGGAGGTGAACAGCACGATGCCGATGACCCCGATGACGGGGGTGAAGATCCCCACCGTATGCCGCAGCAGCGCGTGGAAAAAGCCGCCCACGGCGCCGCCGCCGGAAAGAGTGAGACCCGAGGCGTAGTTGAGGGAGGGGTTAAAGACCGCTTCCTTCTTCTGGAAGAGGCAGGTGAACACGCCCACGAGGGACAGATCCCCAAAGGAGAACCAAAACTTGTACAGATGGCTCCCTGCAGTCAGGTCTCTGCGGTAAAAGGCGGCGTGGATGCAAAGCAAAACGGGGATAAAATACGCACCGATGGAAAACAGCCCCTTTAAAAAGAAGCTGACGTAGCCCAAAAGGCCCAGCTTCTCCTCTCCCAGGATAAAGCACAGGGCAAAGAACAGCGCGACGATCCACAAAACGTAGGGCATCACGATGTTGACGGCTCTGTCCTCGGGACGGCGTCTGGCAGGAGTCGCGGGGGCTGCGGCGGTCTTCGGACTGCGCTTTGGGCTTTTCTTTTTTGCCGGCATTATGTTTCCTCCATCGGGTTGGCCGTGAGCTGAATGATCCGATCCGTATCGTCCGGATCATGGCCTGTCAGGGCGGCCTTATTGGTGTGGATCTGTCCGCATTTTTCACAGCGGTACAGAATCTGAAAGCCCTTCTTCGGATGGGGAAGGGCGGAAACGGGGATCAGTACCCCTCGGCAGGGGTTGGCTCGGTCGCCCGGATTGATATCAACGTGAAGAGAGGTCAGGCACTTGGGGCAATGGTCGCGGCTGGTGACGCCGTTTGGCTCCACCCGATAGCCGCATCGGACGCAGGTGAAGGCCTCGTCCTTTTTCTGAAAACGCTTTTCTTGCATAGCTTCCTTTCCTCTGTTCTGTACGGGGGCTTTGTACGGGGGCTTTGTGGGGTTCCGCCCCGCACCTCAGCGGGGGATTCGCAGGGCTCCGCCCCGCACCCCGCCAAACTTTTTTGAAAAAAAGTTTGGATCAAAAAACTTTAGGTTTAATATTATTATTTCTTTTTGGAACCCTTTTTCGGGAAAAAGGGGTTCCAAACCTCCCAAAAAGCTTTATAGTGGGTTTAATCTTTATTTCTCTCTGTAACAAGTATAAAATCCACTCAAAAGTTTTTGGGGGTTCCAAGGGGACTTTTTTCAAAAAGTCCCCTTGGTGGGTTGCAGGGCAAAGCCCTGCAAGGTGCTTCCTGCTACGCGCGGGATCACTTAATTGGTGTCTCTTCGAGCGCCCTCATCTTATACTCCGTGAAATACTCCCTCGTCCAGAGAACCTCGCGGGGCTTGGAGCCGGCGTATTCCCCGACCACGTGCATCTCGGCCATAAAGTCGATGAGCTTGGCGGCACGGGCGTAGCCGACGCTGAGCTTGCGCTGGAGCAGGGAGGTGGAGATCTTCTTCTCCTCGATAGCGATGTCGATGGCACGCTCCAGGAGGGGATCCTTATCCGCAAAGAGACCGACGGTGACCCCGTCGGAGTCCTCGGAGGCGACAAAGAAGGAGCCGCCCTTCTTTTTCTCCCCGCACTTCTGGGCTTCCACCTCGATGGCATTGGAGACGGCCTCATCGTAATGAGCCTCTCGCTGAGAGCGGATGAAGTCGCAAACGGCCTCGATCTCCGTTTCGGAAACGAAGGCACCCTGCACACGCAGGGGCTTCGGGATGCCCACGGGGGCATAGAGCATATCGCCGCGGCCCAGGAGCTTCTCGGCTCCCTGAATGTCGATGATGGTACGGCTGTCCACCTGGCTTGCCACGGTGCAGGCGATACGGCTGGGGACGTTGGCCTTGATCAGACCCGTAATGACGTCCACGCTGGGTCGCTGGGTACCGATGACCAGATGCATTCCCGCGGCACGGGCCTTCTGAGCCAGACGGCAAATGCTGGTTTCCACCTCGTCACGGGCGGTCATCATCAGATCCGCCAGCTCGTCAATGATAATGACGACCTGAGGCATATGCTTCTTTTCGGGATCGTTCTTGGTGATCTCGTTATAATGCTTGATGTCGCGGACGCCGACCTCCTCCATCTGGACGAAGCGCTTCTCCATCTCCAAAACCGCCCAGGAAAGGGCACCCGCCGCCTTCTTGGAGTCGCTGACCACCGGTACGATCAGGTGGGGGATGCGGTTATACACGCCCATTTCCACCTTTTTCGGGTCGATGAGGATCAGCTGCACCTCTTCGGGGGTGGCGTGATACAAAATGGAAACGATGAGGGAGTTCAGGCACACGGATTTACCCATACCCGTAGCGCCTGCGATGAGGATATGGGGCATCTTGGACAGGTCGCAGTAAATAGGCTTGCCCGCTACGTCCTTGCCAAGAGAGCAATGGAGCTTGGAGGCGTTCTCCGTAAAGTCGCGGTGGTCGATGAGCTCCCGCACAAAGACCGTTTCTCTGGCCTTATTGGGCACCTCGATGCCCACGGCCTCCTTCCCGGGGATGGGGGCCTCGATGCGGACGCCGCCTGCCGCAAGGGCAAGGGCGATGTCGTCGGTGAGGTTGACGATGGAGCGCACGCGCACGCCCGGCTGGGGCTGCAGCTCGTATCGGGTGACGGCGGGGCCCTTGGCTACGCCGCAGATGCTGGTCTTGACTCCGAAGCTGGCGAGGGTCTCCACCAGCTTTTTGGCGGTGGTCTCCTGCTCGCTGGCGCCCTTGGCGTGGGCGGGGGGCGGTGCCTGCAACAGAGAAATGGGCGGGAAGCGGTACTCGGGTACCTTCTCCTCCTCCGGCTCAGGCTCCTCCTCTACGGGGGTCACGGTCATTTCGGGAGCCGCAATCTCCTCCGACTCGAGGAGCTCCTCCTCCCAAGGCGGGGTCAGGTCGGCCTCCGCGGTGAGCAGATCGTGGGCGAGCTCCTTCTTTTTCAGGTCGGGGCGGCCTGCGTCATCGGAGAAGAGATCCTGCAGCTCCTCCTTTAAGGAGGGCACGGGCTCCGACTCGATCTCCTCGATGGGGACGATCTCCCGCACGGGCTCGGGCTCGGGCTCAGGCTTGAGCTCCTCCAGGGGCAGGCGGATGCGGACCTCGTCGTCGGGGACAAGATCCTCCGGTGCGGGCTCGGTCACTTCCTCCCCGCTTTCCATATTCACGGCACACTTGGCCTTTTTTTCCTTCTTTGTCTTGGCATTTTCCCGCTTGAGGGTGTATTTT
>JAFVYT010000172.1 GCA_017508505.1 Clostridia bacterium | reverse complement strand
GTGCTCAAGGAAAACGGGATCGATCCCGACAAGGACGTGACCCTCGAGTTTTATCAGAGCGGCGACGAGGTAGCCTCTCAGCTGACGCTGAAGCCCGATGCCATCGGGATGCTCCCCGAGCCTAAGGTCTCCGCCTTCCTCTCCGGTGCCCCCTCCTACCGCAAGGCGCTGGATATGACCACGGAGTGGAACAAGGTCGCCGGTGAGGGCAATACGCTGATTCAGGGCGTATTCATCGCAAGAAAGGACTTCATCGCAGAGCATCCCCAGCTGGTTGCCGCCTTCCTGGAGGATTACGATGCAAGTCAGAATCTCGTGAACACCGACCTTGACAAGGGCGCAGAGTACGTGGTAGAGGCCGGAATCATCCCCAAGGCACCCCTTGCCAAGAAGGCGATCCCCGGCTGTAACATCACCTTCCTCGAGGGAGAAGCGATGAAAAAGGGCGTCGCCAAATGCCTCGCAGTGCTCTTTGAGGCAAATCCCAAGTCCGTGGGCGGTTCGCTTCCCGCAGACGACATCTACTTTATCCGATGAAGAAAAGATGGATCAAGGGGGCGGCAAGCATTGCCGCCCTTCTTTTTTGGATTTTGGTATGGCATCTTGTGGCAAGCGAGGTTAAGATGAGCCTGATCCTCCCGAAGCCCGGAGAGGTGCTCTTGCGGCTTTGGGAATTGGGGCAAACGAAGGAGTTTTACGAAACCCTTTTCTCCTCCCTTCTCCGCATTTCCGAGGGATACCTTGCAGGAATTGCAGCAGGAATTGCAATGGGGTATCTGGCCTATCGCTTCTCCTTTTTCGACGTACTGATCCGTCCCCTGATGTCCACCGTCCGCGCCACCCCCGTGGCATCCTTTATCCTTGTGGTCTGGCTTTGGATGGAGCGGGACGGAGTTCCCGCCTTCATCAGCTTTCTGATGGTATTGCCCATCGTATGGCAGAATACCATTCTCGGCTTTCAAAAGCGGGATCCGAGGCTCGGAGAGATGGCAAGGGTCTTTTGCTTCGGAAAATGGAAAACCTTCCTGCGGGTGGATCTGCCTCAGGTGCTTCCCTTTCTCTTTTCCTCTGCCAAAACGGGGCTCGGCCTTGCGTGGAAGGCGGGCGTTGCCGCCGAGGTGCTGGCTCTGCCGCGAGTTGCCATCGGAAGGATGATCTACAATGCCAAAATGTATCTGGAAACGGTGGATCTGTACGCCTGGACCCTTGCCATCATCCTTTTGAGTATGGCACTGGAGCGGTTCGTCGGGCTGATCCTGAAAGCGAGAGGAGGTCACGGCCATGCTGAGCATTAACGGGATCACCAAGGCTTTTGGGGAAAACCTTGTTTTGGATGAGTTTTCCTTTGAATTTCCCGAAAAGGGCTTATTTCTTCTGCGGGGTAAATCCGGTGTGGGCAAGACCACGCTCCTTCGCATCATCGCAGGGCTGGAGAAGCCTGACCGGGGCAGCATATGCCGTAAGGGCGTTTTATCCATGGTCTTTCAGGAGGCGAGGCTCCTGCCCTTTTCCACCCTTTGGGAGAATGTTCTGATCGTAAAGCGAGAGCGGGATGAGAAGCGTGCCGAGGCACTCCTGAAGCAGTTTGGCCTTTGGGAGGCAAGGGCTCTCTTTCCCGATGCACTATCCGGCGGGATGCGCCTGCGAGGAGCCATCGTCCGTACCCTTTACTACGGTGGCGACATCTTCCTTTGGGACGAGCCCACCAAGGAGCTTGACCCCGAAAACAGGGCCTTGGTGCGGGGGGCCATTGAGGCCTTAGCACGGGAAAAGCTTGTGATCGTCGTGACACACGACCCGGACCTGAAGGGCGGAACGGAAATCGAATTAAAGTAAAATGGAAGCAAAAAGAAGAGACAACCTTTCGGTTGTCTCTTCTTTTTATTCTGCGGATCAGTCAATCTCGCCGATCTGTCTCATCACGTCCTCGGCCTGCTTCTTCTCGGAATCGAGCAGAGGCAGAGCGTAGTCCTGATGATAGTTGCCGGGGCATCCCAGAAGGCCCATCGCATAGCTGAAGGTAGCAAGGAGGGATCTGTGGCCTGCCATGGTGTCACGCATCAGAAGGATGTTGTCCAAATACTTTCTGGCGGCCTTGTAGTCCCCTGCCTCGAGGCTGTCGTAGAGCTTTCTGCCGTTCTTGGGCGTGCAGGAGAACATACCGTCCAGATTCTTATCAATGCCCATCATATTGGCATAGTCGAAGGAATCCAGACCGCTATAGAGGCACTCAAAGCCTACCTCGGGACCGTGAGTGCCGTTGTACCAGTATGCGAAGCAGTTCTCGTATACGTGAGTCGAGCCCGACTTCATACCAAAGCCGTTGGAGAACTGAT
>JAFVYT010000171.1 GCA_017508505.1 Clostridia bacterium | reverse complement strand
TGCCGAGCTTCCGCCTCTGATATTCGGGAGCAACACAGAGCGGTCCGAAGGAAAGAATCTCCTTGCGCTCACCGTCCTCATCCTCAAGCCACGCCTTCGTGTACATGATGTTGCCGACAATTCTGCCGTCAAGCTCAAGCACGAACGCAAGCTCGGGGATAAAGTCGGGATGCGAGCGCATTGTATGGACGAAATAATGCTCGTCCGCGCCCGGCTTATAGATGTTCCAAAACGCCTCGCGTGTAAGTTCTTCAACTACTCTGTAGTCTTTTTCTGTCTCTTGTCGTATCGTCAAATTGTTCATTGTTAAATCCTTTCATAAATTGTTGACGTTCAAAATACGAGAGGATTGCCGAGAATGTATTTGCAAACCTCTCGTTTACATTACAATCTCCAAAAAGTTGGTGTTTTTCAAACAGCACACTCCGATAAAAGTATTCAAGCCTTAGCTTGTAAATGCATTATACCACATAACTGCGAACGGGTCAAGTGGCGTCAAATAATAAAATGCAGTAATAATAGCGTAGAAAACCGTCAGCCCTCAAAATTTGCATCGCCGTAATCAAAGAAGAAGCGATTACGGCTTCATCACCTTAATGAAGCGGAACATTTCATCAGGCCCCTCATCCGGATCGTGCGTTTCATCCTCGAACATTACGTGCTCCGGCTGAAAATATTCACACCAAAACTGATCGATTTGAAAACCGCACTTGTTTACATAAAAGTGGATATTGCGCTTTTCAAAATAGGGAGTGCAGGTTTCCCAAATCACGGTGTCGGGATGCAGAGCCTCAACCGCCTGCCAAGTACCGTAACCGATGCCTTTGGTGTGTTCCTCGGGAGTAACGAACAGAATCTCAAGCTCGTTATGATGTGTTTCTTTGTCGATCTTCAGAATTACGCCACCGACCTTCTTCCCGTCCACAACGATGCGGTAGGTTTTGCTATCGGGCGAGTCGATGCAACGCTCGATGGTTTTGCGAGAGATGATCTCTCCATCAAAATCAAGGTGATCGTCTCGCTTGCCGAACTCCTCGATCGCGCCGTACTTGAACGCCCATTGATTATCGAGAATGAATTGCTCACGGTCGTCTGCCGTAAGCGGCACAAGAGTAACCTTCGTGTTTTTCATAATTACCTCCAAAAATAAAAATAGAGCTCAGGCTTTGCGAATGCAATAACCCAAGCTCACTTGGACACCTAATCCGGCATTACGGTACTACGGTACACAGCCTCCGGTGACATATTAATTTTGAGCCGATTTGACTGTAAAACAGCAGTCAAATCGGCATTTTTGGTCGAGATGACAGGACTTGAACCTGCGGCATCCTGCTCCCAAAGCAGGCGCGCTACCAGCTGCGCCACATCTCGAAATAGGAAACGGTAGGGGGAAAGGGAGCCTTCGTGCGGGAGGGGACATCCTTATGATATGCCGAAAAAGGTGAGGGGATACGTCTCGTCAGGCCTTTTTTAACTGTTCCAGGCAGTCGGCGCAGAGGTGCTTTTCCCCAAAGGGAATCAAATTCTCCACACAGCCGCAGAAGGTGCAGGTGTCGTGAGCCTTGGTGATGAGGATCTGCTCCTGCTCCAAACGGATGCACAGCTCGTCCCACTCGCGAATGTCCAGTGCCTTTCGGATATCCATCGGGATCACAATGCGTCCAAGGTTATCGATCTTACGATTGCGGAAGACGTTTCCCATGATCAGACTCCTTTCGACTCTTTTCTCTAATATTTTACCAAGGAATGGAATTTTTGTCAACGCTTTGCCGCAAAAAATGCCCTCGACTTTTTGCAATCCGCGGTTGAATTTTTTCTGAAAGAGTGTTACAATAACTAGAATTGATAAATAAAGGAAAAACAACGGATGATGATACAGCTTCAACCCCTGACCTTGAAGGAGGCACCCCTCCTTCGGGAATTTTTTTCGAAAAATCGAGACCGTCGCTGCGACCGCACCCTCGGCGGTGCCCTGATGTGGCGAAAGACCTTCCAAACCCGCTTTGCCCTTTGGGAGGATTGCCTTTTGCTGGAGAGCCGTCTTGCAGACGGCGGCGTTGCCTTCACTGCTCCCCTTGGGGATTTGGAAAAGGGCTACCGCCGCTTGACGGAGCATTGCCGCGAGGTCGGCCTACCCCTTCGTCTTTGCAGCGTCGGGGAGGAGGACAAGGATTGCCTCCTTTCCCTCGATCCCGCCCTCCGCGCTACCCCCACGCGGGATTGGTTCGACTATCTCTACGACAAAAAGGATCTCATCGGCTTCCCCGGGAAAAAGATGAGCGGTCAGCGCAACCATCGCAATGCCTTTTTAAAGCAAAATCCCCTCTGGTCCTTCGAGGAGGTTACCGAGGAGAATATGCCCGAGGTGCGGGAGTTCTTTCTTTCTCAGAGCCTCGGAATCACCAAGGATTCCGAATACTTTGAGGAGGAGAAAAAGGCCGTCCTCGAGGTGATGGAGCATTGGTCTGTCTACGGCTTCTTCGGTGGGCTGATCCGCACCGAGGGTCGCATCGTTGCCTTCTCCTTTGGTGAGATCATCGGGGACACGCTCTTCGTCCACGTAGAAAAGGCCCTGCGTGAGGTGCGCGGCTCCTATCAGATGATCGTCAGTGAGCTCCTTTCCCGCTTTGCCACAGACGGGATATTGTACGTGAATCGGGAGGAGGACGTGGGTGACCCCGGGCTTCGCTATTCCAAGGAGTCCTACCACCCCAAATGCCTCTTGGAAAAATACGAAATGGAAAGGACTTTGTAATGGAAAAACGCTTTGATACTCTCTTTTCTGCAGTGGAAAAGCACAGGGATTTGATTTTGGAGGCAGAGCGCCATATCTGGAAGAATCCCGAAAGCGGCTTCCGCGAGTGGAAGACCCACGAATATCTGAAGCGCCACTACCTCGCCTTGGGGTATGAGCTTACGGAAGCGGGGAACATCCCCGGCTTTTACGTGGATATCGACACCGGCCGCCCCGGCCCGCGTCTTGCCATCTTCGGAGAAATGGATTCCCTGATCGTCGCCTCCCACCCCGAGAGTGATCCTGAAACGGGCGCCGTTCACGCCTGCGGCCACAACTGCCAGAGCGCGGCGCTCCTGGGGATCGCCGCCGCCCTGAAGGAGCCCGGTGCTCTGGACGGCCTCTGCGGCTCCATCCGTCTTTTGGCGGTACCTGCGGAGGAGGGAATTGAGATCGGCTTTCGCCGTGAGCTCAGGGAAAAGGGGATTATCCGCTATCTTTCCGGTAAACTGGAGTTTCTCTACCGTGGGTATTTGGACGGAGTCGACCTTGCTATGATGGTGCATACCTCTCCCAACCCGGGCCTTTCCTGCCCCCGCGGTGTCAACGGCTCTATGACCAAGATTGCCGCGTTCCACGGCACCCCCGCCCACGCAGGCGGCTCTCCCCACCTCGGGAACAATGCGCTCTACGCCGCTACCACGGCAATGAGTGCCGCCAATGCCCTGCGTGAGACCTTCCGAGATGAGGATCACGTCCGCTGGCACCCCATCCTGACCCGCGCGGGCAAGGCGGTCAATGCCATCCCCGATGAGGTCATCTCCGAAAGCTACGTCCGCGGTGCCAATGTTGAGGCCATCAAGGATGCCTCCGCCAAGACAAACCGTGCCTATGCGGGCTGCGCCGCCGCGATGAACTGCACCGTCACCTTCTATGACGAGCACGGTTACGGCCCCGTTCACAACGACGAAAACCTCCGTGAGGCCTACCGTACGGTCGGCCGCCTCTTCTTTCCCGAGGATCAGATCAACGTTGGCTCCCATTGGGGCAACGGCTGTACCGATATGGGAGATATCTCCTGCGTAATGCCTGCCATTCACCCCAGCGTTGCGGGGGCTACGGGTAGAAGCCATTCCGATACCTATTATATTGCCGATCCCGTCACCGCCTGCGTCACGGGTGCCAAAATTCAGCTCGGCGTCACGCATCTGCTCCTTTCCGAGGACGCCGCCCTTGCCAAAAAGGTGATCTTGGAGGCCGAGGTGCCCTATGCCTCCAAGGAGGCGTATTTTGCCACGGTGGATGCCCTTCGCTTTGAGGGAGAGGGCGTTGTCCGCTGTGACGACGGCACTCTGACCCTTCGCTTTCGAAAGTAATTTCAAAAAAGAAAGAGCATCGCAGGATGCTCTTTCTTTTTGCGCTCCGACGCAAATCTTTTCAATTGATAAAATGGATCTTGTTTTGCTTCCAGGATTCCGTTGCCTCCCATCGAAGGGGATACTGTTCCCGAAAAGCAAGGTACTCTTCTTCGGTTATTGCAACTTTATTTACTCGGTCTTCCCATGTCTCTACATAATTAGGCTGCATCAGCTCCCCCGACCAAGTGTATTTGTAATATGCAGAAACGGGTCTACCATCTTTATCATAGTATGAATCCTGATAAATCATATTCTTGATTTGCAATCGATCGGACTTGGCCGGCAAAAACATAATATAATCTACCCCTGAATCCGCACCACAGGTTGCATAAGCCTGAATCTCATTATCCTCCGTAACAATTGCCCAATACTTTGGTCGAAAAGCACCAACGTTAATCGCTTTCCCGTTCGAAATGGTGAAGATTGCAAGAAGATCATGATCTTCTCCGACCCAAAATAGTTCAGGAATTCCGTCCGTATTGATATCCTGCACAACGTATCCGAGTTTTCCTGACCACCGCGCTCCGTCAATCAGCATTGCAAACCAATCATAGTTTTCAGCACCGTTTGGAACCGGGATTGTATCCTCGTAATAGGCTTTCTCGAAATCAGTTTCTATAATCCGTACAATCTCCCGATACTGCTTCAAAACCTCGGCATATTCCACCGGCACCTCCGGGGGGAGGATCATAGGATCCTCCTCTGTCTCACAGCTTTCGGTAAAGGCTTCGGAAAGGCCTGCAGGCTCCTTTTCTTCGGTGCTTTCCCTCTGCTCCTTTTCACAGGAGAAGAGAGAAAAAACCAACAAAACAGAAAGAAATAAGCTGACAACTTTTTTCATAGACTCCTCCTTATTCATTCAAAATAGCCGTCCTCATCGGGTCACCCCCGACCTTCCTTCCATTCTATTTTAAAAAATGGGCTGCCTTTTTGTCAATGCGTTTTGAGAAGATCGGCCCTCAAAAAACAAATTTCGTGGATATGGATGAAAACTTGTTATTTTTTTGTATCATTTACACAATTCGGCAGGAGGTGAAACGGGAAGGAGGGAGGGTTAAAATGTTCGAAACTCACAAAAATGTTCGTTTTTCAAACCGAAGGGGGGAGGGGGACGGTGTCGTAACGGAACCCCCGATTCCGAGGTCCCGCCGTCTCCGGGCATCAAAAAAACGAGGCCTTGTAAAGCCTCGTTTTTCCCTTATTCAATTGCGATCAGTCTGACTCCCGAAACCCCGGGACAAGCACCGATGGCACGAACCATTCCCTCCGGGTCCTCTACGGCCTTTCCCATCTCCACCGAGAGGGTAATGTGCGCCTTGCCGCCGATGGGCAGGTTTTGGTTGATGGTGAGGATATTGCCGCGCATTTCGCTGACACGGGTCAAAACCTCCGACAGAGCCCCTGCCTTGTGAGCCAGATTAAAGGCGAAGATCGCCTTTTTCCCCAAGGAGGAGTCCTTCCCCGGGGCAAAAATATAATCCTTGTATTTATAGAAGGTGCTGCGGGAGATCCCCGTGAGCTTGACTGCCTCACTCACGTCTTTTGCCTTACCGCTCTCCACCAGCTCCCTTGCCTCCACGACCTTTTCGTAGCAGGAGGGCAAAATGGCGGTGTCAATGATCAAATACTTCTGCTTCATTCCGATACTCCTTTGCTATCCAATACTTTATCCCTTTCCTTCTTTTTTGTCAAGGTCTTTTGCCGCTCGGCTTTCTTGACAGAGGCAGAAAAACTTGCTAGAATGAAAAAAACGCCCGACGGAGTCTGTATGAAAATAAGATCGATCTGCCTTCTTTTGACCCTTCTCTTTCTTCTCGGCGCCTGCGCTCGCCCCGAGGCCGAGACCCCTTCCTCCACGGCGGGGGATAAGACCGAGGAGAGCCTTAGCCTCCCCGATTCGACCCCGAGCTCCGCTCCCGATCCCGTCCCCGACGAAACCGAGACGGCTGAGGAGGTCTTTTCTCCCGAAACAAAGCGCATTCTTGCCTACGGCATCGACGTTTCCAAGTGGCAGGGGAATATCGATTGGAAAAAGGTGTCCGAGGCGGGGGTGGAGTTTTCGATGATCCGCATCGGCTACGGGGAGGGGAACGGCGCCTGCGGCCTGGATCCCTTTGCCCTTCGCAATCTTCAGGAGGCCACGAAGCACGGCATCCACGTGGGGGTCTATCTCTATTCCGCCGCCTCGACTCCCGAGGAGGCCGAGGCAGAGGCAGAGTTTGTTCTGGAGAAGATCGCCCCCTATTCCGTGACCTATCCCGTGGTCATCGACGTGGAGCTGGGGGGCAATGCCTCTCAGATCACCCCACGCCGCCGCACGCAGGTTGCCCTCGGCTTTCTGCGCAAGGTGCAGGAGGCAGGCTATCAGGGAATGCTCTATGCCCTCAGGGAGGAGTTTGAAGATCCCGCTCTTTGGGACGCCTCCCTTCTTCTGGAGGAGTTTCCCGTTTGGATCGCCGATTACGCCGAGGCCGCTCCGCCGGATGCGGAGTATCCGGAAACCGAGTACGACTATGCCATGTGGCAGTATTCCTGCACCGGCCGGGTTTCGGGCATTGCGGGAGACGTGGATCGCAACGTGTCCTATCACCCCTTTGAGGAGCAAGGGGCAAAATAAATCCCACAAAATTGCGCTTGCAATCAAAAGAAAACCGTGGTATAATGCCACCGTTGCCACCAGGTAACAAAAATGCGGAATTTGAGCATTCGTGGATGTGTCGTTAGGTCTTGGAAGATGCATCCTTGAATGCTTTCTTTTTGGAGTCGTAATGAAAAAACTCATCCCACACTTTACCCCCTTTGACCTATTCCTTTGGGGCTTTTCCGTCCTTGCCATCCTGATCTCGTATCTTGCCTTTCCCGAGGGGAGCGGCACCTCTGCCATCGGCTCTGTCATCGGGGTTACCGCCTTGATCTTCGTGGCAAAGGGAGCGGTTTTGGGGCAGTTTCTGATGCTGGCCTTCTGCCTCTTCTACGGGATCCACGCCCTGCGCTTTCGCTATTACGGGGAGATGCTCACCTATCTGGGAATGAGCGCTCCTGCGGCGGTTTTCAGCATCGTCACGTGGCTTCGGCATCCCTTTCGGGACAGCGCGCAGGTGGCAGTGGTGAGCCTTTCGAGACGGCGGGTTTGGCTTTCCCTTCTGTCCACGGTGGCGGTCACGGTGCTCTTTTATTTCATTCTCAAGGCCCTCGGCACCGCAGAGCTGCTCCTTTCCACCTTTTCCGTGGCCACCAGCTTCATTGCCGGCATCCTGAGCTTTCAGCGAAGCCCCTGGTACGCGGTGGGGTACGTGGCAAACGACGTGGTGCTCATCGCCCTGTGGGGAGTCACGCTTTTTCGGGATATCACGGTGCTTCCCGTCTTCACCTGCTTTGCGGTCTTCCTTTTTAACGACCTCCACGGCTTCTTCTCTTGGCAAAGGATGATGCGGGAGCAAAAAGAAAAAACGCTTTGACACAAGGGTCAAAGCGTTTTTTTGCTTTCGTTCAGACTCCCGAGTAAGCGGAGAAGCCACCGTCGATGGGGAGCACCACACCGGTGATGAAGCTTGCCTGAGCGGGATCCAAAAGGAATTTCAGGGCACCGTTGAGCTCCTCGGACTCACCGAAGCGCTTCATGGGGGTAGCCGCCAGGATCTTACCCGTTCTGGGGGTGGGAGTGCCGTCCTCGTTGAAGAGGAGAGCACGGTTCTGATGGGTAACGAAAAATCCGGGTGCGATGGCATTCACGCGGATGCCTGCCGTAGCAAAGTGCACGGCCAGCCACTGGGTAAAGTTGGAGATGGCCGCCTTGGCACCGGAGTAAGCGGGGATCTTGGTCAGGGGGCAGAAGGCATTCATAGAGGAAATGTTCAGAATGCTGCAGCCCTCTTTGCCGATCATATCGGGTACGAAGACCTGCGTGGGGAGCAGGGTTCCGAGGAAGTTGAGGTTAAAGACGAAGCCGATGCCGTCGGGATCGAGGTTAAAGAAGGTCTTGATGTCCTCGCGGGTCTCGTCACCGGGCTCGTAGGTCTCGTGATCGCAGGTGCCGCGGGGGTTGTTTCCGCCCGCACCGTTGATGAGGATGTCGCACTTGCCGTAATCCGCAAGGATCGCCTTGTGCGCCTCCTCCAAAGAATCCTTCTTCAATACGTTGCAGCCGTAGGCACGGGCATCGCCGCCCTCGGCACGGATCTCGGCCGCATACTTTTCTGCCGCCTCGAGGTTTAAGTCAAGCAGGGCAACCTTGTGTCCCTCCTTTGCCAGAACCTTGGCAAAGCCGGAGCAGAGCACGCCGCCCGCACCGGTGATGACAATGATTTTCTGTTCCATTACTGTTTGCTCCTTTCAATGGCCTCGAAAAGACCTGCAAGATAGGTGGCTCCCAAGGCTCTGTCGTACAGACCGTAGCCGTAATGGGGATTGGTCTCGCCCCAGATCATTCTGCCGTGGTCGGGACGCACGTAGCCGTCAAAGCCGCCGTCCACCAGCGCCTTGGCGATGCCGTACATATCAATGGAGCCGCAAACGCTGGGATGTCCAACCTCCATAAAGTCGCGATGACCGCTGTGCTGAATGTTTCTCAGGTGTACGAAATGGATGCGATCGGCGAATTTGGATGCCATCTTCACCAGATCGTTCTCGGGATTGGCACCGAGAGAGCCGGTGCAGAAGGTCAGACCGTTTTCCTTTTCATCCACGAGGGAAAGGAAACGCTCCAGATTCTTTTCCCCGGTGATGATGCGGGGCAGGCCGAAGAGACCCCACGGCGGATCGTCGGGATGAATGGCCATATTGATGCCGGCCTCCTTGGCAACGGGGATCACGGCCTCCAGAAAGATCTTCAGATTGCCGAAGAGCTTCTCCTCGTCCACGGAACTGTAATCGTCCAGGAGCTTACCCAATTCCTCCTTGGTGTAGCTGGCATCCCAGCCGGGCAGGGAAAGCTCGCCCTTCTTGGGATCCATCTTCATCAAATCCTCCTCGTGGAAGGCGAGGGAGTTGGAGCCGTCCTCGTGCTTGTGCTCCAATTCACTTCTGAGCCAGTCGAACACGGGCATAAAGTTGTAGCAGATGCATTTGACGCCTGCTTCGCCCAGGCGTCTTACGTTTTCGCAATAGACGTCGATGAGCTTTTCTGCGTTCTTGGTGCCGAGCTTGATCTCCTCGTGAACGGGAACGCTCTCCACCACCTCAAATTCCAGCCCGTTTGCGTGGGCGCTGTCGCGGATCTTTGCAATGCTCTCACGGCTCCAAACGCCGCCGGGAGCTACGTCGTACACGGCGGATACGATGCCCGACATGGTGGGGATCTGACGGATCTTTTCCAAGGTTACGGGGTCGTTTTCGCCATACCAACGAAAGGTTAATTTCATTGTGCTTCCTCCTTTATTTTGAACTGGAAAGCAGTTCTATTTACAATTTTAACACATCATTTTTCAATTGTAAATTGCAAATCGTGTGATTCTTTTGAAGAGGCGAGAAAGCTGTTGGTTTCGTTTGTTATATGATTTTTCACAATTGCTTTATTTAGTAAATAGTTTTTGCAAAAACACATAAACAAATTAATTGAAAGAAAAGCGTTTTTGTGTTAAAATAAAGCAAATTTTTCAATTTGCAGGAGGATATGAATGGATTACGCAAAGGAATCACTCAAAAAGCATTACGAATGGCAGGGAAAGATCGAGGTGGTCACACGCACGGAGCTTTCCACACGCGACGATCTGTCCCTGGCCTATACCCCCGGTGTGGCACAGCCCTGCCTCGAGATCCAAAAGGACTACGAGAAGAGCTTTTTGCTGACCCGCAGAGGAAATCTGGTTGCGGTCATCACCGACGGCGGCGCCGTTCTCGGCCTCGGGGATATCGGTCCCGAAGCGGGTATGCCCGTGATGGAGGGGAAGTGCGCCCTCTTTAAGGCCTTCGGCGACGTGGATGCCATCCCCCTTTGCGTGCGTACCCACGACGTGGACGAGATCGTCCGTACCGTCAGCCTTATCTCCGGGTCCTTCGGCGGGATCAATCTGGAGGACATTGCCGCGCCCCGCTGCTTTGAGATCGAGCGCAAGCTGAAGGAGCGCTGCGACATTCCCATTTTCCATGACGACCAGCACGGTACGGCTATTGTGGTGGCGGCGGCCATGCTCAATGCCCTGAAACTTGCAAAAAAAGACATTGCATCCGTCAAATGCGTCAT
>JAFVYT010000170.1 GCA_017508505.1 Clostridia bacterium | reverse complement strand
TTTTGCTACGAACAAACTTCGCCACTCGACGTACCTTTGTACGCCTTCGGGTAACCAAAAAGCAAGGTTTACCTTGCTTTTTGCTCAGTTTGTCCGTTCTGCATCTTTTTTTCCTATCCCCTTAAAAGGAGCTGTAAAAAACTTGAGTTATTTTACAGCTCCTTTTTGTTTACAGGCTTTCCAGATATTTTTTTGTTTCCGCCAGGCGCAGGGGGATGTTCATTTTTTCGTCGCCCTTGTGCCAGTTTTTCCATTTGCCCTGCTCCAGAATCTTTCGTTCCTCCAGAATGGCTTCCAGCTGCATAACGGCGAGGGTCCCTGCTGTTTTTCTCTTCTCCGTGGGGAGGGTGGGATCCACAAGATTCAGACAGGCAATGCACCAGCGGGTCAGATAGAGCAGGTGCACCGTTTGATAGCGGAGGAACTGACGGAAGTAAAGGCTTTTTTCTTCGCTTAAGGTGGGGGCGACGGCATCCATTTTCTCCATCAGCGCCATCAGCTTTTCTTCGCTTTCCAGAAGTGCGGGCAGACGTGCCTTAGAGGCGTAGTCCACGTCACAATGGAGCTTGCCCAGCAGTGCGTATTTTCCGAGCCAGGTGAGCTGCCCGTCGGTGGCGGCGTTGCGCATAAAGGGAAGGGTGGGGTAGCGGTGGTAGAAGAAGAACCACTTTTCCGCAAAGAGCGCGGCCAGCTCCTCACCGAAATCCGCAAAGGCCTTGTAGTAGGCTTCTCGCAGGGGGGTGATGCGCTCTGCCGCCTCGCCGAAGTACTCCCGATCAAACTCTTCCATGATCCTTTTTCCGTCACAGCCCGTGGGATCCTTCAGAATACGGGCGTTGGCGGTGATGGAAAGGTGCATCGGGCGAACATTCGAGACGTTGAGCATAGAGTAGTAGAGGCAATCGTTTTCCGCGGCAATGCGGTAGGAATAGGCCATCTTTTCGGGACTGCAGCCCTCGCAAAGGTGCGGGCCGAGTGCCCAGAAGGAGGTATGGTAGTACACGCCGTAGCGGCGGCCTGCCTCCTTTTGAGTGGTGAACATATCCTCCCCGAACATCTGGTCGATTCCAAAATCCGCCAGAATCGGCACAGTGCCCTCGGGCAGGGTCAGAAAGCCCTTTCCGTACAAAAGGGAGCCCTCGTTCCAAAGGGTGGCGGTGCTGTGAAACTTGTCCGTCCCCAGAATCTCCCGGAGGATCCGATGCTGTGTGGCAATGGCGTCGGAGATGATGGCACCGCGCCCCTCCATGGTCATGGGTGCGGCGGGGTCGTTCTTCCAGACGGCCTCATCCTTCTTTCCCCGAAGGCCGAGCTGCCATACCACCCGATCGCCAAACCGACTCCAGCGGGTGGCGTAGTGCCGCCAAAGCTCCTCCATCACAGCGCGGTTGGAGATGAAGGAAAGGCTCTCTCCCTCGCGGCCGCGCTCCTTGAGGTAGCGCTCTGCGGCAAAGTGGGACACGCCCATGGGCTCGATGTGGTGCTGAGACAGGTACATTCCGCGACGGTAGGCGGCCTCGGCCAGCCTCCATTCCCCTAAGCGGTCGATGTCCAAAAGGGTCGCGGGAATGATCAGATTGTACTCCAAGCGGAGCGCGGTCTCCAAAACCGCATCCATTACCTCGGTATCCATCACCTGACGGTAATAGTTGTAGTCCAGACCTCTGCGGTAGCCGCTATCCTTGAGACCGTTTAAGAGGTCCTCGTCGTTGATGAACCATCCGCGAAAGCGCACGGGGCGCTTTTCGGAGGCAAACTGCGTTTCGGCCAGCTCCATTTCCTCTTGCGTGGCAGGGAAAAGGTCGGTGAAGCGATGCGTGGGGAGCACCCCGAGAAGACGGGTGGATACGGCGTAGATGCCATAGACCGTGCCGAGAGGGTCACTGCCCTCCACGAGGATGCCGTCCTCGGAAACGGTGACGGCGTAGGATTCCTCGTCTGCCGCTCGCCCGGTGCGGATGCGGATGGCACAGCCGGAAGCCTTTTCGACAAAGGGGAAGGCGTCGGTCTTGCCCGAAATTCGGTTCAGGTCCCGCCGCAGATCGTTTGCGGCCAGAAGGACGGCCTCGGTCTCTCCCTTTTGTACGGCGATGGGAAGGGACGTGCTTTTGTCAAATAACCTCATTTTATTCCTCCGATCTTCTTCCAAAGGGCGTCAAGGCCCAATTTTACGTCCTGATAGGTATCCTCAAAGTTCCCCGTGTACCAAGGGTCGGAAATGTCCCGATCCAGCCCTGCCCAGGACAGCAGGGTGGAGACCTTGGGTCCGTTATTCCCGAGAAAGGGGCGAAGATTGCGCAGATTGTTCCGATCCATCACGATGATGAGATCCGCCTCGTCGCACTCCCCTTTGGTGATCTGACGGGCGTATTTTCCGCCGCAATCGATCCCGAGCCGCTCCAGCACCCTTCGGGTTCCGGGGTGCACGGGGTTCCCCAGCTCCTCGGTGCTGGTAGCACGGGAGGAGATAGAAAAATCGCGGCCTCGGCCGGCCTTCTCCACCGTATCCCGAAACAGAAACTCCGCCATGGTGCTGCGGCAAATGTTTCCGTGACATACAAAGACGATTTTCACTTTCCCATTGCCTCCGAAATTCTCTCGTAAAGGGCGTCGGCACTGTCCGCGAAGAACGTGGCTCCCTGAGCCCCCAGAACACTGCGGTCACGGAAGCCCCAGAGCACCGCGACGCAGGGGATGCGTGCGTTTTGCGCCGTGGCGACGTCCACCTCGGAATCTCCCACGTAAACGCATTCCTGCGGCTCCGAGGAGAGCAGCTTCATAGCCTCCCAAACCGCATCCGGAGCGGGCTTTCGGGCGACGCCCTCCCGATCTCCGAGGCAAAGGCTGACCTGAGGGAAATATTCCCGACACAGATCCTTGACTGCAAAGTCGGGCTTGTTGGAAACGATGGCCATCCCGTAGCCCTCTCTTTGCAGGCGGTCTAAAAGCGCGGGGATCCCGGGATAGGGGCGGGTGTGATCCGCGGAGTGTGCACCGTAATGAGCACGGAAGAGCGCCAGCGCCTCCTCAATGCGGGCGGCCTCTCCCTCCCCAATGGCCTTCCCCATCAGGATCCGCGCACCGTTTCCCACAAAGGAGCGAACCTCCTCACGGCTGCGGGGAGGGAGATGCATCTCCTTCAAAACGTAATTGGTGGATACGTACAGATCCTCCAGACTGTCCAGGAGGGTTCCGTCCAGATCGAAAATAATGCTTTTCATTTTTTACCTCGCGTGTTGATTCTGTCAAGGGAGAGTGTATCACACTTTGATGCTCTTTGCAAGAGCGGAAATTTTCAAAAGTTTACACTGTGTTTATATTTATCTTTTACAATGAAAAAAACTACAATGAAAAAAACGACTCGAAGGAGAGCTAGGTATGTTCCGAATTATGGTGGTGGAGGATGACCCCAATACCCGACTTCTTTTCTGCAAGGTGCTGGAGCAAAACGGATATTCTCCCGTGGCTGCCGTGGACGGGGTGGATGCGCTGGAGAAGATGGATCACGAGCACGTGGATCTGATCGTTCTGGACGTGATGATGCCCCGTATGGACGGCTTTGAGTTTGCCCGTACTCTGCGGGACGTGGATTGCAATATTCCCATTCTGATGGTGACCGCCAAGGAGGGGAAGATGGACAAGAGAGACGGCTTTTTGGCAGGAACCGACGACTATATGACAAAGCCCGTGGACGAGGAGGAGATGCTTTTGCGTATCGCTGCGCTCCTTCGCCGCAGTCGCATCAATGCCTCCCATCGCAACGAGGTGGGGGATACGGTGCTGGACTTCGACGCTCTGACCGTCACCTGCAAGGGGGACGCAGTCACCCTTCCCCAAAAGGAGTTTCTGGTTCTCTTCAAGCTCCTTTCCTTTCCCAATAAGATCTTTACCCGTCGGCAGCTGATGGACGAGATCTGGAATTTTGATTCCGAAAGCGACGAGCGTACGGTGGACGTTCACATCCACCGCCTGCGGGATCGCTTTGAAACCAATCCCGATTTTGAGATCCGCACCATTCGCGGTCTCGGGTACAAGGCGGTGAAGATAAATGGCTAGGCCGTATCGCTTTCGTACCCTTATCAGCCTGTTCGTGGTGGTGACGATGCTGTGCTCCAGCTTTCTGACGGTGTTCAGCTTTTCCATCCTCCGCGCCCTGCGAGTCTTGCCCAACGCGTTCTTTGCTACGGTCTGGATGCCCGTGATCGTGGTATTTGCGGTGAACGTGGTGACAGGCATCGTCCAATGGTTTTTGGTACCGACCATTCTGCGTCCCATCGAGGATCTGATCCGTGCCACGGATCAGGTGGCGAGGGGAGATTTCAAGACGCGGGTGGACCCCGTGGGAATGGTGGGGGAGGTGAGAGAGCTGGTGGACAGCTTCAACGTGATGGCAAAGGAATTGGGCAGCACGGAGATCTTCCGCAGTGACTTCATCCGTGATTTCTCCCACGAGTTCAAGACTCCCATCGTCTCTATGAAGGGCTTTGCCAAGCAGCTGAAGAACCCCGACCTTTCCGATGCGGAGCGAGAGGAATACTGCGACATCATTATCGCCGAGTCCGACAGACTTGCGAAAATGAGTGGGGAAATCCTGCTCCTTTCCAAATTGGAAAGCCAGGAGATCGTAACGGACAAAAAGCCCTACCGTCTGGACGAGCAGCTTCGGAATTGCGTCCTTCTGTTCGAAAAGGAATGGGAGGAGAAGGAATTGGAGCTGGAGGTGGATCTGAAGGATATCACCCTCTGCCAGAACGAGGATCTCCTGCACCACGTTTGGACCAATCTCATTTCCAACGCCGTCAAATTTACCCCTGAAAAGGGAAGAATCGAGCTGCACGCCACGGAAAACGCAGAGTACGTGGTGGTGACGGTGCGGGACAGCGGCATCGGAATGACCGAGGACGAGCTGAAGCACGCCTTTGACAAGTGTTATCAGGCGGATCCCTCTCACTCCGGTAAGGGCAACGGCCTCGGACTTTGCATCACAAAGCGCATTTGCACCATTTGCGGCGGCAGCATCACCGTGCGCTCCACTCCGTCAAAGGGCTCGGTCTTCACCGTGTTCCTCCCGAAATAAAAATCGATAAAATGAAAAAGACGTGTGAAAGCACGTCTTTTTTTTGCGCTCTGATTCCATACGCAAGCGTTGGCAGCTCAGCCCTTCCCGGATACGGGGTTTTCCCGCGAGCTTTGGCGTTATGAAAGGAATTTTTGAAAAAATGCGAACTCTGTTTCGCAATCATCTTGTCATTGTTAGGCACGAGGTTTCGTGATATAATCACCCCCGAAAAGGAGGGGTGGGAATGGTTGTATATGCCGTCTGCGATTGAAGTCACAGAGAGGAGGGGTGCATCGGGGTATGACAGTGCCAAGGAGGTGGCAAGGGCGATAAAGAGCTCCCCCGACGGCATTTACCCGAGCTCTATAAGATCCGTCGCGGGAGGAGCTTCTCCCGCAAGGGCTGCAGCGTGTACCGCATCCGGATCGAAAAAAGAAGGAATAAAACCACGAAAATGCGAAAAAAGGAGGAAGAAAAATGGAATGGATGAAGGATGTTTTCGCAGAGGTGATCTGGAGCCTTGCGGGACTTGTCATCACCCTTTGCGCCGCCGGATTAGGTCGCTGGGCAAAGGGGATCAAAGCAAAATGGATGGAAAATGAGACGGCAAATCTCATCGCGCGGCAATGTGTCCGTGCGGTGGAGATGATGGATCGGCACAAAACGGGTGAGGAGAAGCTCTCTCACGCCACGAGCCTTGCCAAGGGGCTTCTGGAGGAGGCGGGGGTGCGCGTCTCCGAGGAGCGACTGCGGGTGCTTTTGGAGTCGGCCCTTGCGGAATGGAAGGGAGCCTTTGAGGGGGTATGAGGGGGTATTTTGAAAATGCGGCTCTGATCCTGGGACTTGTCATTTCCTTTGGGACAGTCCTGACGGTGACCCTTCCCGCACTTAAGGGAAAATGGAAGAAGCGCAGCAGCCTGCGGGAGCGCCTGGAGAGCCTGTACGCCTTGGTGGAGCGCCACGTGGCGGAGGACGAGGTGCGTGGGGAGGAGATGAAGCTGCAGCGGGCGGTGGACCTTTGCGTGCTGCGAGATCTGATCACCCACACTTATTATCAGTATGCAGAAGAAAAAAGAATTCCCGTTTACGCCCTGGAGGACGTGACGGCGCTGTTTGAGCTCTATGAGAAAAGAGGAGGCAACTCTTACGTGCAGAGCCTTGTACGTCAGATTCTGGAGGAATGGGAAGTGGTTTCGTGAAAGGAGAAGAAATGAGAATCGTATATTTTGATTTATCGATGGATGAGACCCTGGTGGGGTATCGCTTTGCGGGGCTGGAGGGGGAGCACAATGCGACCCTTCTGACCGCACTCCTGCCCCCCAGAATGCAAAAGGGGCCGGAGGCGGAGTACCGCTTTCTGTTTGAGACTGCAAAGGGGGAGGCGGTTTTTTCCGTTCCTGTGACCCCCAACGGGGAGTGGGAGGTCAGCGTGCCTCTGGCCCGCTCCCTGACGGTGCCGCCTCTCTTGAAAGCCCACGTGGGCTGCTTTATCAAGGAGGGGGAGGAGCTGGTTTTGGTGGCCAAAAGCGCCGAGATGCAGCTTGGCATCCAGAAGAGCGTTACGGAAAAGGGAAGCCCCGCCTCTCTTTCGGGAGGCAGTGTGCCGGG
>JAFVYT010000012.1 GCA_017508505.1 Clostridia bacterium | reverse complement strand
GTTGGAACTATTGGATGGGGACCCTGACCGAGGAGGCCGCCGACGTCAACAAATATATGAATGAAAAAGAGGGCTGGATCTACTCCGAAATGCTCTATTGCCCCTCCAAGGGACGCCTTTTGGAATTGGAAAAGGAAATCGGCCTGAAGCCCTACTACGACTATTGCGGCCATTGTGACTACTACCGCGCCGCTCTGGAGGAGGTCGGCCTCACCTGGTACCGCAACCACATTGAGGTGGACAAGGCCAAGTGCAAAAGCACCCTCTACGATCCGAAGGTCTTCCGCGGCATCATCGTCCCGGATGAAACAATGGAGAAAATGGAGATCCGATCCTCCGATCGGGAGTATTTTCATCCCGACTTTCATTCCAGCCTGAATATGGGCATTGAGTATATGGGCTCCGTGCACGGAATGGAGCATCTGAGAAGCTACCTTGTTCGCTATACCAAAAACGTCTACGTTAAGACCCTCGAGGCAGCAAAAAGCGACCCCCTCGGTGCCATCGAGGCACGCATCCGCGAGACCTACGAGGCAGAAAAGGCAACGGATGCCGTCACGCTGGAGCAAACGGGAGACAGCCTTTTCGTTACCGTTTCCTACTGTCCTGCCGTGCGCCATCTGAAAAAGACGGGCAGAACCGTCTCCTCCTTCTTCCGTTATTCCACCGAGATCGTGATGGAGACGCTGGCAGAGGAGTCGGGACTTTCCTTTGTGATGGATTCCTACGACGAAGAAAGCGGTGCTGCCGCCTATCATTTTACAAAAAACACGAAAGGAGATTTGGTATGAGCACCTTGAGAGCAGGCTTTGCCCGTGCCAACATCAACCCTTCTATGGGGGCTGATATTTCGGGCTACTACAAGGAAAGAAAAATGGAGGGTATCCTCTACGATTTGGAGGTCAATGCCCTCGCCATGGAAATGGACGGCAAGAAGGTCGTTCTTTTGTGTTTGGATCATTGCGGAATCAAGCAAGATCTCGTTGCCGATTTTCACGCCGCCATCGCCGAGACCTGCGGCATTGATCAGGGCTCGATCTATATGGCCGAGACCCATACCCACACCGGCCCCTCGTCCCGAAAGAGCTCTGAGGATCCTCAGGAGCAGGAGTACATTCGCTTTGCCATCCGCCGCGTTTCCGACGCCGCCAAGATGGCCCTTGACGATCTCAAGCCCGCCAAAATGGGATGGGGCATCGGCAACGCTCCCGGGGTTGCCTTCGTGCGTCGCTTCCGTATGAAGGACGGCTCCGTCCGCACCAATCCCGGTGTGGATAACCCCGACATCCTCGCGCCCATTGGCATTGTAGACGAAAGAGTCAGCGTGCTTCGCTTCGATCGCGAGGGGGGCGAGACCCTCATCCTTGCTAACTTTGCGAACCATCCCGACGTGGTGGGGGGCTGTATGATCAGCGGGGACTGGCCCGCACTGCTTCGACGCAAGGTGGAAAGAAGCCTTGAGGGGACCAAGTGCATCTTCTTCAACGGTGCGCAGGGTGACGTCAACCACGTAAACGTCCATCCCCGCGGCGGTGACCTCAACGGGATGTTCATCGACTTTGACGACGTCTCCCGCGGCTATGCCCACGCAAAGCACATTGCAAACGTGGTGGCGGGCGGTGTACTGCAGGTGTACGAAAAGGTAAAGTACGTGGACGTGGACGACATCAAGCTGGTGCAGAAGACCATTCAGGTTCCCTCTAACCGTCCTGATCCCGCCGACCTTCCCGAGGCACACCGTATCCATGATTTGCACAATGCGGGTAAGGACGCAGAGCTTCCCTACGAGGGAATGATGCTGACCACCGTGGTAGCCCGTGCCGCTCGTATGGTTCGCTTGGAGCACGGCCCCGACCACTTTGATATGACTCTCACCGGTCTCAAGCTAGGCCCCGTTGCAATGATCGGTATTCCCGGCGAGCCCTTCAACGGCATCGGACGTGCCCTGAAGGAGACCGAAGGGTATGAAATTGTGATCCCCACCTGCTGCACCAACGGCTACGAGGGATACTTCCCTATGCAGGACGCCTATGACGAGGGCGGCTACGAGGCAGGCAGCTCCAGCTTTAAGGCGGGCGTTGCGGAATTGATCATCAAAGAGGGACAGACTCTCTTGCGTGAAATGTAAAACAAAAGGAATGGTGAACGAAATGAAACTGAAAAAAGGATTTTACACTGCCCTTGGCTCTCCTTTGGACGAAAACGGAAATCTCATTGCTTCCTCTCTTGAGAAGCACATTGAGCAGCAGATCGCCGCAGGTGCCTCCGGACTTCTTCTGATGGGCAGTATGGGCATCGAGGCATACATCAAGAACTCCGCCTACAAGGAAATTGTGAAGGTCGCCGCCGCCGCCAACAACGGCCGACTGCCCCTTTTTGTGGGTGCGATGGATAACTCCATCGTGAAGGTGATGGAAAAAATCGAAATGATCGGTGACGCCAAGGTGGACGGTGTGGTGCTTACCACTCCCTTTTACAGCGGCATGAAGCCCGAGCAGGTTATCAATTGGTTCCGTACCATCGCAGACCGCTCTCCCTTGCCCGTATTTCTGTATGACCTTGCCGTGGTCACCAAGATCAAGATCACCCGCGGCATCGTGGACGGCGTCATCGACCATCCCAACGTAAAGGGCATCAAGACCGCCGATTGGGAATTGATCCACTACATCAACAGAACCTATCCCGAGGTAGGCTTTGAG
>JAFVYT010000169.1 GCA_017508505.1 Clostridia bacterium | reverse complement strand
TTCTCTTTCTTTCTTTTTTGATCGAGCCGTCCTTTCCTGCAGGGGGAGTGGTCATACTCACCTGCGGCTTTTCCATCAAAAGCACGGCTTCTTCCTTATTACTCAAAATGCAAATCTCCTTTCCGAAAAAAAGATCGCTCGCGGTTCATCTGCAATCGACTTTATTGTAGCACACCCGATGTCAAATTACAATTCTTTTTCGCAAAATACGCCGCATTTTTTCCCCTGCCTTGCCAAAATGCGGCATATTTTGTATAATGAGGAAAAGATTCTGTCATAAAAGGGAGCCTTGGCCTATGAAGGTATTTTTTCAAGATAAGTCGGAAAGTCGGATCCTCCCCTTTCAAACCCTGGACTACGCGCCGCATTTGCACAGCGCGCTGGAGATCGGTTTTTTGGAAAAGGGACGCAGTATCCTGCGGGTGGAGGGGGAGTGCTACCCCGTGGAGGCGGGAGAGCTCTTTGCCGTCTTTCCCAATCTGATCCACAGCTACGAGGCAAGCGAAGGAGCGGAGGGGTATCTTGCCATTTTGGCTTGGGAGGATCTCGCTCCCTTTCACGCCCTTTTAACGGAGCGGATCCCGACCCTCCCCGTGCTCCCGCGGGCGATTTGGGATCAGGCAGGCGACCTTTCCCTCCTTTTCTCCCTTGCAGCCAAGGAGAGCGGGCTCTTCGAGCGAGACGTAAAGCGAGGCTACGCCCGCGTCCTTGCGGGAAAGCTCCTGCCGCTTTTTTCCCTGAAACGAAAGGACAAGGAGAGCGTCGGTACCTTGCGGGAGATTCTGGATTATCTCTCGGCGCACTACACCGAGCCCGTGAGCCGAAAAAGCCTTGCCCGTGCCCTCGGAATCAGTGAGAGCACCGTTTCCCACGTGTTCAGCGGAGCCCTGAAAACCTCCTTCCCCGCCCATTTAAAGGCCCTGCGCCTGCAGGAGGCCCTGCGGCTTTTGGAGGAGACGGAGCTGAGCGTCACCCAGATCGCCATTCGCTCCGGCTTCGGTTCCTTAAGAAGCTTCAACCGTGCCTTTCAGGAGGAGCTGGGCAGCTCCCCCGCCGCCCATCGCGGCAGAAGAGGATAACAAAAGGGATTCTTTAGACGTTTCATTCTAAAGAATCCCTTATTTTTATCGTTTGATACGGTCCGTGGTGATTTTACGCCCAAGGCTTCGGTTTTATTCGAAATGGCTCATCAGATGCACGACTCTGCGGGCGGCCTCCAAGGCGGCACCGCGGTCCAGCTTGCCCTCGGTGAGAGCCTCGGCAAGGCTGTAATCCTCGGGAGCGCCGGGCATACTCTTGATGATCATATGGGGCATCTTCACGTCGTTGCCGCCGGAAAGCTCGTCCTCCAGGGTCGCAAAGGTCCACCAGTCGGTCATCACGAGACCGGGATACCTCCACTCACCCTTCAGGATGCCGTTGATCAATTCCCAGTTCAGGCTTGCGCGGGTGCCGTTGACCACGTTGTAGCTGGTCATCACGCACCAGGGATCCGCCTTCTTCACACAGATCTCAAAGCCGCGCAGATAGATCTCCCGCAGGGCTCTCTCGGATACGCGGGAATCGGAAAACTTGCGGTTCACTTCCTTGTTGTTACAGCAGAAGTGCTTGATGGTGGCGGCGATCCTCTGAGACTGAATGCCCTTGACCGTAGCCGCGGCAAACAGACCCGTTGCCAAGGGATCCTCGGAGTAATACTCGAAGTTCCTGCCGCACAGAGGACTGCGGTGGATGTTCATGGCGGGGGTCAGCCAGATGCCCGCGTTGTTTTCCTTTACCTCCAGCGCGCCGGTCTTGCCGCACTTTTCCGCCAGAGCGACGTTCCAGGACTGGGACACGGTGCAGGCGGCGGGGAAATAGGTGCTGCTGATCTCACTGCCCGCCACGGTGCGGTAGCCCGCAGGGCCGTCGCAGGTGGGAACGGGGGGAATGGCGTGGGGCTCCTGGAAGCCCTCTCTGACGCGGTAGGGCATATCCGAGCCGATGTAGCCGGTCTGAGCAGCGTTGATGGCGGGATGTCCGTACAGAAGGGATGCCAGCTCCCAATCCTCAAGGCTTGCGAGGAACTCGTCCTCTCTGCCCTCCTCCACGGCCTTTTCCAGGGTGATGGGGGCGGGCTTGCCCTTGGTCTTCAAGCGGTAGCGACGGGGAGGATGTGCCACCCTCTCCGCACGGGGGAGTGCCTCCATGGTGCCGTCGGCGGTCAGGCGCTCCGACAAAGCCACGGGAGCGGCGTAGGAGTGGAGTCTGCGGACGATGACGTCCTCGGCCTCCTGATAGGAAAAGACCTTACCGCTGTCCCGCACGTTGGTGCCGAGGTACACGGTATACTCGCCCTTTTCCAGAACGAAGGCGCTCTTTTCCACCTTGCCCAGATCGTCAAAGGAGGCAAAGGAGCGGACGTCGAAGGAAAGGGTCAGCTTCTGCTCCTGGCCGGGGAGAAGCTCACGGGTCTTTTTGAAGGCACAGAGCACCTTCTTGGCCTTGCCCAATTTGCCCTGAGGAGCACCGAGGTAAAGCTGGAGCACCTCCTTGCCCGCAAAGTCGCCCACGTTCTTCACCTTGGCAATCACGGTCACGGTGTTCTTTTCTCTCTTCGCCTCACAAAGCTCCGTCTCAAACGAGGTATAGCCGATGCCGTAGCCGAAGGGATAGACCACCTTCTCGGGGCAGAAGGTCTCAAAGTACCGATACCCCACGAAGATGTCCTCCTTGTACTCTACGTAATCGTCGGAGGCAATATAGCTTGCGGTGGAGGGGTAATCCTCAATGTCCTCGGCCCAGGTGTCCTGCAGATGGCCCGAGGGATAACGCTTGCCCAGAAGGATGTCCACCACGGCCTCACCCGCAAAGGAGCCGCCGAAGCCGGGATAGAGAATGGCGCCTACGCTCTTTTCCTCCTTGAGTGCGCCGAGCCCGATGGGGCCGCACACGCAAAGCACCACCACGACCTTTTCAAAATCGCGGCCGAGACGGCGAAGCTGCTCCAATTCGCTGTCAAACAGACGGCAATCCCGCAGGAGGCGGTCACCGTCGATGGTACCCTCGGTGGAGTAGCGGAGGATGGCGAACACGGCAACGTCACCGAAATCCACCGCCTCGCGGTACAGCGCCTCATCGATGGGAGCGGGCTCCAGCGCAAGGTAGGTGTTCCACTTGCGCTTTTCCATACGGGGCAGATCCGCGGGCACGTGGGTGCGTGCCTCCGCGGAAAATTTCTTGGCATAGTCCACCAAGGGCTCAAACAGCTGGATCTCACCCTTTTTGGCGGCATTCTGAAGGGCATCCGCAAGGGATACCTTGATGTCGGTGGTCACGCTGCCGGAGCCGCCGCCACCGAAAATATATTCTCCCGCACCTCTGCCGAACAGACAGACTCTCGCGCCCTTCTTCAGGGGGAGGGTGCGGTTCTCATTTTTCAGAAGGACGCAGCCCTCGATGGCAGCCTCCTTGGACACTGCCAAATGGCGGGGGGACGCGGTCACTCTGCGGCCATCCTTGCCCAAAGGAGCCACGGGACTGTAACGAAATCTTGCAAAACGACTCATTCTTTTTCGGTTCCTTTCTATCCGTTTTTTCCATTATGAGCCATTTTGTCGCAAAAATCAAGCCACAATGGGATTTTTTTCGGCCAAAAGGTGCAAGTTTGATCAAATTGCCCCCGTTCACCCGGGCTTTGTCGGGATTTTCCTTTTGTCGGAAACGAAAAGAAAGCGGCAACCTACAGGTTGCCGCTTTCTTTTACAGACCCAAAAGCCGCTCGGCGTTTCGGGCAAGGATATTTTCCGTAGCCTCGGGGGAGAGGTGCTCGGACAGAACGTAGTCCACGTATTGCTTCTGAAGACCCTCTCCCCGAAGGGCGGGGTAGTCCGTGCCGTAAAGGATTCGCTCACTGCCCACGCGATTCACCGCGTCCCGCAGCATCCCCGGCCGCTCAGGAGCAAAGGCGGAAAAGTCGGCACAGATCCGCTCATTTCGCCTCATCTCCTCCAAAAACGCCTCGTACAGCCCGTACCCTCCCAGATGCGCCAGCACGATCCTCAGCCCCGGAAGATTGCGGATCAGCGCGCGGTTCGTTTCCATATTTCGGGAGGGGTGCAGATTCACCGTAAGCCCAAGATCCCGCGCGATGGCAAACAGCTCCAAGGCCTTGGGATGGTCGTAGCGAAAGCCCATCATATAATAGACGATCTCCCCCACGAGAACCCCGCCCCGTGCCTTGTGCTTTTCCATTTCCTCTCCGGAAACGGCAAGGTGATCGGGATGCACGTGGATGCCGGGAACGAAAAAGTCGGGGTAGGCCTCGTGCCATTCCCACGCCTTTCGGTTCAATTCGGGAATCCGCCATCCGTACTCCTCCACGGGCTTTTTGTACATATCCAGATTGATAAAGCTCCCTGCCGCCCCGCAAAGGCCGTCTTTTTTCAGGGCCGCGATAAAGGCCTCCCGATCCGTATCGTTCCCGTGAAAATCGTAGCCCGGGTGCAGGTGAAAATCAAAAATTCGAGGTCCTTCCATGGTCAGTGCTCGTGAGCGCCCTCTTCCCCGCCCTCCGTGGGCGCAGTGGGCGTCTGCCATTCGGGCAGGGTCACGTCCTCCGTTCCGTCCAGATTCAAGCTGATGCGGCAAGATAGGTCCGACGCCTCCACGGAAAGGGAGAACACCGTCAGAAGGCCGGTTTCCCCGTCCACGGTAAAGACCCCCTCGCACACGGCAGAATCGGACACGGTGATCTTCTCCTCATACTGCGGGAGCATCTCGGCAAGATAGGCGCAGATCTCCTTTTTTCCTGCCTCGGAGAGGGTAAAGCTCACGCTTCCTCCCGCACCGGACTCGGAATAGGAAAAGTCCGAGAGAAGGGTCAGAGCGGGAAGGGCCTCCTCCAGAATCTCCCTCCAAGGAGAGGGACAGCTCTCGCCCTCCTCCTCCGAAAGAAGCTCGGCGGTGGCAAGGTCGTAAAGCGCCTTGCGGTATTTGCCGTCCTTCAGGAGAAGCTGAGAAAAGCTTCTTTGATTCTCCGTCTCGGGTGCCTTGCTGATCGTTTCCACAGAGCGGTAGAAGTGCTCGGGGGAGACCTGGTAGAAATGATCCACCAGACCGAAGGAAACGGCGTTCTCCCCGATGCCGAGAGACCCGGAGCACATTCTCGTGGTGCTGACGGTCTCCAAGCCCTCCATCGCCCTTACGGCGGAAAGGAACAAATGAGGAATGCGAATGTCCCCCACAAAGGTATAGTCCCCCTTGGGAGGAAGGATCGAGGTGGCCTCCGTATCCAGACGGGTGCTGACAAGGGTCAGGGTCGCCGCGGCATCCCCCTTCTTTCCCGTCACGGTGATGTGCTCAGTCTCGATGATACCCGCCTCGGAGACCGTAGCCTCTCCCACGGCCCCCTCGGGAACGAAATCGGCGGCGGCATCGGCATACAGCGCCAGCACCGCTTCATTTTTTAGTCTGTAGGAGACCTTCAGCCCGTCCTTTTCCCAATCCCCGAGAAGGGCAGGGTCAAGGCAGGTAAGAGGAAACCAATAGGCCGACAGATACTCCCTTGCGGTGCGGGTGGTCACCTCTGCCCGAAAGGCACCCATTTGGGTGGAGGCGTAGATGCTCCCGTCGCAGATCACAAGAGTCTCCCCCTCTCCCGTGCGGGAGTAGGCAAAGCCTTCGTACCCCTCGCGGATGCGAAGGGAGGTCAGAGTCGACTCCTCCCCCTCACAGCCGATGGCCGTCTTATACAAAACGCTTTTCTTGGCGTGGGTCTTCTGAACCGCAGTTTCGTAGAGCACGGCGGCATCCAGAACGGAAAGATCCTCCTTTTCCACCTCCGGCTCCTCGGTCTTCTCCGGGAGCTTGGCCTTGCAGGCGCAAAGGGGCAAAAGAAGGGCTAAGGTCAACAAACAAACGAGCAGGCGCTTCATATTCATTTCTCTCCTATTACACGTATTGACGGGCAAGGCCGCCCTCGCCGGTCTCCCGATAACGGTGGGAAAGATCCTTTCCCGTTTCGTACATGGTCCTGACCACCGTATCAAAGGATATCTTTCGGGAATCGGTCAGGAAGTTGGCAAGGTTGACGGCGTTGATGGCACGCATCGCCGCCACGGCGTTCCGCTCGATGCAGGGGATCTGCACCAAGCCCCGAATGGGGTCGCAGGTCAGACCCAGATGATGCTCCAACGCCACCTCCGCGGCATACTCGATCTGGGAAAGCTCCATCCCGTAGATCTCCCCCAGCCCCGCAGAGGCCATAGCACAGGCGGTGCCCACCTCTGCCTGACAGCCGCACTCCGCCCCGCTGATGGAGGCGTTGGTCTTAATGAGATTGCCCATCAGCCCTGCGGTGGCAAGGGCGCGAAGGATGTCCGTCTCCTCAAAGTCCCGCTTGTCGCTGACGTATTTCAGCACCGCGGGCAGAATCCCGCTGGAGCCGCAGGTAGGGGCGGTGACGATGGTGCCGCAGGCGGCGTTCTCCTCGCTGACCGCAAAGGCGTAGGCGCAGACCAGACGGTTCTCCCTCGTCTCGGCATTTTCGTCGATATGGCGCTGCTTAAAGAGGTGCTTGGCCTTTCTCTGCACCCCAAGGCCGCCGAAAAGCTCCCCCTCCGCACGGAGCCCCGCCTCCATGGAGCGGAGCATTACGTGCCAGATCTCTCTCAAATAATCCCAAATTTCGCTCCCCTCAAAGCGCTCCACGTACTGCCAAAGGCGAAGTCCCTCCTCCTGACAGTACTCCGAGATCTCCTGAAAGCTGTCGTGGGGGTAAATGCGCTCGGGCTTATACACCGGATGTCCCTTCACCACGATGCTCCCGCCGCCGACGCTGTACACCTCCCAGAAGCCCACGCGCCTTGCCCCCTCGTAGGCGTAAAGCAGGAGGGTATTGGGATGGTAGAGCTCCATCGTCTTGATGTCGAACTCGATCTCGCAGGGCACGGGGGAAAAGGCCTCCAAAATGCAGTAGTCCGTGCGGTGACCCCGCCCCGTTTTGGCAAGAGACCCGCACAGCACCGCCCGAAAGCGGGTGGCGTCGGGATATTCCCGACGGAAGAGCTGCGCCGCACGGGCAGGGCCCATGGTGTGTGAGGAGGAGGGGCCGACGCCCACCTTATACAGCTCTCGGAGAGACTCCATCCCTGCCTCCTTCTCTTTTTTCTTCACTTCCTTTTCGTCGTGCTTCAAAAAGAAATCCAGCGTCACTCCAAAGACCGTGGCGATGGAAAGGAGGGTGTCCGTAGAGGGAAAGGACTCCCCGTTTTCCCATTTGGAGACGGCACGGTTGGAAACCCCGACCTTTTTGCCAAGCTCCGCCTGACTCAGCTTATTCTTTTTTCTCAAAAAGCGTATCTTTTCCGAAAACTCCATAGCGTCCTCCCTCAAAATCTATCATAATTCTACCATTATTAGATTGCTTTTGCAATAGATTTTTTATGCACGCTCCCCCCGAAATTCTACCGATACGGGAATCCGAGCCCGACCCCGCCGCACCGCTTCGGCACCCTCGAGGCAAAAATCGCAATGTCAACTCAAATGAGGTAATCTTATTCCCTCAAAAGAGGTAAGATAAGAAAAAGCGGCTCGGTTCCGCTTTGCATCTTATACTTGAGGGTGGATATGAAGTTCGGAGAAGCAATCAGACTCAGAGTGTCGGAGCTTTGTCGGGAGCGGGGGATCACCGTGAACGGCTTGGCAAACCTCTGCGGCATTACCCAATCGACGCTTTCCAATATCATCGGCGGACGCAATCAAAGCACCACGGTCGCCACGGTCAAAAAGCTCTGCGACGGCCTCGGGCTCTCCCTTTCGGAGTTTTTTGACGCTCCCGTTTTCTCCTGTCTGGAGCAGGAGCTCCAATAAAAGAAGCACGGAATTCATTTCTGAATTCCGTGCTTCTTTTCGTTATGCCCCGAGGATGTGCCGCGCCACGTGGACGCCGCTGGCGGAGGCGTGGGAAAGGGAGTGGGTGATGCCGCTTCCGTCGCCGATGACGTAGAGCCCCTTGTGGCAGGACTCGAGATTGGAGTCCACGTCCACCTCCATGTTGTAAAACTTGACCTCCACCCCGTAAAGGAGGGTGTCGTCGTTGGCGGTGCCGGGGGCAACCTTATCCAGCGCGTAGATCATTTCGATGATGCCGTCCAGAATGCGCTTGGGCAAAACCAGGCTCAAATCACCGGGGGTCGCCTTCAGGGTGGGCTCGATGAAGGCCTCCTCGATGCGGCTCGGCGTGGAGCGACGGCCGCGGATCAGATCTCCGAAGCGCTGGACGATCACACCGCCTCCCAGCATATTGCTCAGGCGGGCGATGGACTCGCCGTAGCCGTTGGAATCGTGAAAGGGCTCGGAGAAATGCTTGGCCACCAAAAGAGCAAAGTTGGTGTTCTCCGTCTGCTTGCGGGGTCCTCGTAGCTGTGACCGTTGACGGTGATGATGCCGTCCGTATTCTCGTTGACCACGGA
>JAFVYT010000168.1 GCA_017508505.1 Clostridia bacterium | reverse complement strand
GTCCCACCTTCATCACCGGCGGCGTGACCCCGGAGCGGATGGAGGAGGCCTACTCCATGGGCAATTGCCTCACTGCCGCAGGCTTTGACCTGATCCTGAAGGGAGAGGATCCCGCGACCCTCACCCCCGAAAGGGTTGCCGAGAGACTGCGCTTCTTCCTTGACACCGCAAAAGCGGCAAGAGAAAGGGTCGCCCCCCTCTGGGGCGAGATCTTCGACAAGTGCGACGAGGACTTCGTCAAGTCTCTCCCTCACTTCTTCTCCCTTGCCTGAAAAAAAACAAAAGAGCCGACGAATCGGCTCTTTTTTAATGCAAAAAAAGATAGGAAAAGCCCATCAGGATGTACAGAGGGCCAAAGCAATAGATCATAAACATTTCCGTATGGGGAACCTTGGTCTGAAAGCAGTCCGTTGCGGCAAGGCATTCAAACACGTAAGCCCCCGCACCGAAAAAGTAGGCGACGGCCTTGAGAACGCTGTACGCATCCCGAAACACCATCGCAGAAAGAAACAGGATCACCGCAAACAAAACGAAGAGATTGCGAGAGACCAAAAGAGCATAGTCCAGCTTCGGGTGGATCTTGTGGGGCAGCTCCTCCCGATCGGGGATGGTGGCATCCACCGTATGCTTGATCTGTTCCAAAAGCTTTGACATAAACCCCTCCGTCGACACTTACTTTTCTCTATTTTACCACAAGGATACAAAATTTGACAAGCCCCTTCCATCGGAGGAGGAAAACGCAAAGGGAGCACGCGCGAGGCGTGCTCCTTTGCATCAAAATTTGTCGGTATGAAGGGAATCGTTTCCGCATTGGCAGCTGCCGCGGCTACGGCAGGCCTTTGCGTGGGGACAGCCGATGCAGGTCTCTCCCCGCTTCCTTGCACGGCGCAGATACCAAAGAATCAAGGCGGTGATCAGAGTGCCTACGGTATAAACGAGATAGGCCACGCCGAAGCGATTCCGCTCGATTCGAAGAAAAATGACCGACTCAGCTCTTTAAAAGCCTTTTGTAGAGACGCTTTCTTGTAAGAAGCGCAAGACACAGAATCAAAAGAACCAAGACCGCAACGCTCAGGAGGGGGGAAAGGAAAAGGTTCCACCGATCGTCTGCGATGCGAAAGGGATACAGAAATGCGTAAAGATAGGCCAAGAGCCAATGCATGCGGGTATTTCTCAGCACCACGATCCCGACAATGATCTCAAAGAGCACCGTAAACACGCCGTACAAGACCAAAAGGGGAATGCATTCCTCCCGAAAGAAGCGCTTTGCCTCCTTTTTCCGACAGAAGGGAGCCTCCCGATCCACGTTCAAAAGCCAGATTCGATTTGTTTTCGAGGTATAAAACCAATGGAACAGGAGCACCCAAAGAAGCGTCGCGCAAACGGAGGCCAGAAGATTTGCGGTAAAGGAGGAGTAGTAGCCGTCCAGCTTGCCCGCACCGATGAACTGGGCCAGGATCGCATAGCAAATAAAGTCCAGAATGATCGTGATCCCGATGGCCTTGAGTAAGGGAAGGGTCTTTTCCTTCATTCTTTTCGAAAGCGTCATACCGAAATCTCCTTTCTTCCGGCAAAGGCTTCAGCCGCGTTCCCCTTTTCCCTTCAGGGTGTGAGAGGACACGGGATACGCAATCTGCACCTTCTTTTTGCCGATGGGGAAAAAGGCCACGTAATACTCCTCTCCCAGAGAGGCCGTGGTAAACTGCACGTGGCTTGGGACGTAGAGGCCGTAGATCGAGAATTCAAAGGTATCCCGATATCCCCTGCCCAAGCGAAAGCTGTTGGCTCTACTGTTCCGACGGGGGATAAAGGCGGAGATGGTATCCGTTTCGATTTGAAGCCGCCCTTTTTTCAAAAGATGAAAATAGCAAAGGTTTAGAATGAGCTCAAAAAGAGGGACTGCCTCCAGCACAAGCGCCCACCCGTAGATCACAATGCTGATTCCGTAAAACAGAAGTGCGTTTTGCGGCCTGACCTGCATCTCCCCGGAAAACTCCGCCCATCCGAAAACGAGGAGAGCGACCAGAAGCGTGACCAGAACAGAAATGACCAGAGAGGCAATGATCTCCTTTAAAAGATGCTTTTTAACTTCCTCTTCCACGCTTTGTTGTGTGATGATATTTTTCGACAAATTCATAGTCCCTCTCCTTTTCGGGGAGCGTTATGCCTCGCTTCCCTCTTCTGCCACAGGCTCCTTTTCCCCTTCGGTTTCAGCCTCGGGAAGGCTCTCGGGCTTTTTCTTACCGAGGATCTCGGGAAGGGACATTCCCGCCAGGGAGAATACCTCCTCCAAGGGAGGTACGGACTGCATCATCCCGGAGATAAAGCCTGCGGTGGCGTTTTTGCCGTCCTTATTCTGACCGTTGTCCCAAACGGTGACCTTATCGATCTTGATATTCTTGATGGCATCCACCTGAACGCGCATCAGATCCTCCAATTTATCGGCAATGAGAAGCTTCAGAGCCGCCTCCGCATCGCCGCCTGCGCTCTTTACGATCTCCGCAAAGCCCGCGGCCTGCTTCTTCAAAATTTCTTCCACACCGCGCGCCTCGGCCTCCATCTTGGCAAAGATGGCGTCTGCCTCACCCTTTGCCTTACGGCGGATCTGCTCTGCCTCGGCCTCGGCCTCCAATTCAAGCTGACGCTTCTTGGCCTCGGTGCGCACGATGATGTCTGCCTCCAGGGTCGCCTTCTCCAGAGAGCGGCGTGCCTCCTCTGCGGCCTGCTCGGCGGCGTAGGACTCCTCCAGTGCCTTTGCGGCCTGAATCTTTTCTGCGGTGGTAGCGATCTTCTGTGCCTCCGCCTCTCTCTCCTTGAGGGCGGCCATGGACATCGCAACCTTCATCTTGGCCTCGTTCTCACCCTGAATGGCAATGGAGTCGGCCTCGGAAACCTTGATACGCTGATCCATCTGAGCATTGGCCTGACCGATGGAGCCGTCGCGCTCCTGCTCGGCCACGCTCTTCTTGGCGTCGTTGATGGCCTTGGCGGCGGCCTCCTTACCCAAGGCGGCAATGTAGCCGGATTCGTCGCTGATATCGGTGACGTTTACGTTGATCAGTCTCAGACCGATCTTCTTCAGCTCCGTTTCCACGTTGCTGCTGACGGCGGCAAGGAACTTGTCGCGGTCGGTATTGATCTCCTCGATGTCCATGATGGCGATGATCAGACGGAGCTGACCGAAGATGAT
>JAFVYT010000167.1 GCA_017508505.1 Clostridia bacterium | reverse complement strand
CCTGGAGATCCCCGAAGAGCTTCTCTGGCCCTCTATTTTCGAGAACGACGAGGAGGCCTTCCACATTTGGCGCGACGTGATCGGCGTACCCGAGGAGCGCATCGTGCGGATGGGTAAGGAGGACAACTTCTGGGAGCACGGCTCCGGCCCCTGCGGCCCCTGCTCCGAGATCTATTTTGACCGCGGGGAAAAATACGGCTGCGGCTCTCCGGACTGTAAGCCCGGCTGCGAGTGCGACCGCTATATGGAGATCTGGAACAACGTATTCAGTCAGTTCAACAACGATGGCAACGGAAATTATACCGAGCTTGCCCAGAAGAACATCGATACGGGTATGGGTCTGGAGAGACTGGCCTGCGTGATGCAGGGCGTGGACAATATGTTCGAGGTGGACACCGTCCGCAACATTCTGGATGCAGTTTGTGCCATTTCCGGCAAGGAGTACGGCAAGGGCGGCGATACGGACGTTTCCATCCGTATCATCACCGACCACATCCGCTCCTCTTCCTTTATGATCTCCGACGGGGTGCTTCCCTCCAACGAGGGCAGAGGCTACGTGCTGCGCCGTATTTTGCGCCGCGCCGCCCGCCACGGCAAGCTCCTCGGCATCTCCGGTCCCTTCCTTGCGTCCCTTTGCGACGTGGTCATCCGTGAGAACGAGGCAGGCTATCCCGAGCTTCGTGAGAAGGAGGCCTACATCAAGAAGATCGTTTCTCTGGAGGAGGAGAAGTTCAACGCCACCATCGACTCCGGTCTTGCCATCCTTTCCGAGATCGTGGACAAGGCCTTGGAAAAGGGGAAAAAGACCCTGTCCGGTGAGGACGTGTTCAAGCTTTACGATACCTTTGGCTTCCCCATTGATCTGACCCGCGAGATCGCGGAGGAGAAGGGGCTTGAAATCGACGAGGAGCGCTTCCTTGCCCTGATGCAGGAGCAGAAGGAAAGAGCGCGCAGCGCCCGTGCCAACATCTCCGGCTGGTCCGACGCCGCCAAGGGGGCCATCACCGCTCTGGAGAAGACCCACTTTACCGGCTACGAGACCCTGCGCTCCCATTCCCGCGTCCTTGCCATTTTCGTGGAGGAGGACGAGGTGGAGACCCTTTCCGAGGGAGAGGCTACCCTCATCCTCGACGCCACTCCCTTCTACGGTGAGAGCGGCGGTCAGGTGGGCGACACCGGTGTGATCACCGGGGAAAAGGGCGCCTTGAGCGTTTTGGATACCAAGAAGACCGAAGGGGTCTTTATGCATACGGTTCGCGTGGATCACGGCACCGTCTCCGTCGGGGACGAGGTTCTGTGTCTTGTGGACGGAGAGAGAAGAGACGCCATCCGTCGGAACCACTCCTCCGTGCACCTGCTTCAGGCTGCCCTTCGCATCGTGCTGGGTGACCACGTGGAGCAGGCGGGAAGCTACGTGGATGCAGACCGCGCAAGATTTGACTTTAAGCACTTTGAGGCTCTGACCCGTGAGGAGCTCGCTCGGGTAGAGGCCATCGTCAACGAGAAGATCCTGCAGGCTATGCCCGTGGAGACCCTCGTGACCGATGCGGCCACCGCCAAGGAGAAGGGTGCGCTGGCGCTCTTCGGAGAAAAGTACGGCAGCGAGGTGCGTATGGTCACCATGGGTGACTTCTCCCGGGAGCTTTGCGGCGGTACCCATTTGAACAACACCGCCGAGGCGGGACTCTTCCGCATTCTGTCCGAGCAGGGCGTTGCCGCAGGCATCCGCCGTATCGAGGCCGTCACGGGCAAGAACGTGCTCAAGCTGCTCTATGAGAAGGAGGCGCTCATCCGTGAGGCGGCCGAGGCTTTGAAGACCACCCCCGCGCTCCTTCCCGAGAAGACCCGTGCCCTCAAGGGCGAGCTGAAGGAGGCCAAGGATAAGATCGAGGCCCTCTCCGCCAAGCTTTCCGCCTCCGGGCTGGATTCCGTTTTGGCAGGGGCTGTGGAAAAGAACGGAATGAAGCTGGTCTTTGCTCCCATCGCAGAGGATGCGGACGGACGCAAGACGTGCGATATGATCCGTGACAAGGACGAAAACGTCGTCGCCGTGCTCAGTCAGGTGCGAGGCGGCAAGGTACTGTTCTTCGCCGTTTGCGGCAAGGGCGCCGTAGCCAAGGGAGCCCACGCGGGCAACATCCTGAAGGCCATCTCTCCCATCGTGGGCGGTGGCGGCGGCGGCAGACCCGACTCCGCACAGTCCGGCGGCAAGAATCCCGAAAAGCTGGAAGAAGCCAAGAGTGCCTTCTACGGCCTCTTTTAAAGGAGAAAACTATGGATTGCTTGTTTTGTTCCATCCTGGAGGGGGCCATCCCCTCCTCCAAGGTCTATGAGGATGAAAGGGTCTATGCCTTTCGTGATATTAATCCCCAGGCACCCGTTCACGTGCTTGTGATCCCCAAGGCGCACGTCTCCTCCGCCGATGCCGTAACGGCGGAAACGAGCGGATGTGTAGCCGCCGTGTTCGAGGCGATTCCGAAAATCGCCAAGGAGTGCGGTCTGGAGGCGGGATACCGCGTGATCACCAACGTCGGCGAGCACGGCTGCCAGTCTGTGAAGCATTTGCACTTTCACATTCTGGGCGGAAAGCAGCTCTCCGAAAAAATGGATTAATGGCACCAAGAGAACCACTCGGCATCTCGGTGTCCGCATTGAAGGCGCGCCTGCGGGAGGATCCCTGCGGCGCCTTCGTCTTTTACGGCGAGGAGGAGCTGCTCAAGCAGTTCTATCTTCAGAAATTCGTCTCCCTCATTGAGAAGGAGGGGGCACCGGAGTTCAATCTGGTGCGGCTGGACTTTACCCGCGACCACAACGTGGGGAGTGTGTTGGACGAAAGCGGCATCGTGCCCTTCGGCGGGGAAAAGCGTCTCGTGATTTGTCGCGGCTGGCACCCGGGAAAGACCCCTGCCGCCGACCTGAAGGCCTTCAAGGCGCTCCTGGAGGACTTTCCTCCTTACCTGATCCTCATTTTGTATCTGGAATACGAGGAATTCCCCTGTGATAAGGAAACCCTGAACAATAAGACCGTCCGCGCCCTTTCGGAAAAGATGACCTTTGTGAATTTTGCCCTTCAGGGGGAGCGGGTGCTGTTGCCCTGGTCGAAGAAGATCCTTGCGGCGGACGGGGTGACCGCGGGGGACGGAGCCCTTCGCACACTGTTTCGTCTCTCGGGGAATCGGATGCAGATCATCCGTCGGGAGCTGGAAAAGCTGGCCTCCTGGGCCGTCGCTCAAAAGAAGACGGTCATCGATCAGGAGGACGTGCTGCTCTTCGCGGAGGACACCACGGAGTTTGCCGTGCACCATCTGTGCGATGCGGTTTTGGAGGGAGCCGTCCCTGCCGTAGAGCGCATTTTCGATAATTTGAAGCAACACGAGATCAACCCCATCGTCATTTCCGCCTCCCTTGCCAAAATGCTCACCAATGCACTCCTCGTGGCCGAGGGGGCCGACGCCGCCTCCTGCAAGAAGGCGGGCGGCCTGTTTGAGTGGCAGCACGAAAAATACCGCCGCGCCCTCTACGGCAAAAAGAAGGAGAATCTGGAAAAGGCGCTCTTTCGTTGTCTGGAGCTGGACGCAAAGCTCAAGGGAGCCCGCTCCGATGCGGTTTTGGTCACAGAGCTTGCGGTCTTGGAAATGGCCCGTATGCTCGGAGGAGAGCAGTGAAGCCTCGTGTCAGAGGCGTCGTGGTGGTGGAGGGCAAGTACGATAAGATCCGCCTGGAGTCCCTTTTCGAGGTGAAGGTGATCACCACCGAGGGCTTCGGCATTTTCAACGACTCCGAAAAGCGCCTGCTTCTGCGCCGCCTCGCCCAAAAGGAGGGGCTCGTCGTTTTGTGCGACCCCGACGGCGCGGGCAAGCTCATCCGCTCCCACCTGCATACCCTCTGCGGTGCCGAGGGGATCACCGACCTTTACGTGCCCCCGCGCACGGGGAAGGAAAAACGGAAAAGCGCCCCCTCCAAGGAAGGCCTCTTGGGGGTGGAGGGGATCGATAACGAGACGCTTTTGGGACTGTTTGAGAAGAGCGGCCTTTTGGAGGGCGGGGAAAGGAAGAGCCCCCGCTATACCAAGACCGATCTGTACCGTCTGGGCTATTCCGGCGGTGCGGACTCTGCCGCCAAGCGGGAGTCGGTGCTGGAGAGGAATGCCCTTCCGAAAAACCTGTCCGCAAACGCCTTTTTGGACGTGGTAAATTTATTGGAGATCGAGTTATGAAACCAAGCTATCGCTGTGCCCCCGTAAGGCGGAGCAATCGGGAAAAGCTGCTGTGTCTCGGGCTTCTTGTGTTGGCCTTTGCCTCCTTTTTTGCGGCCAATCACTTGGGACATTTTCGTGCCGTGGGGCATCTTTTTGCGGTGTGCTTTCTCTTTTTCTTCATTCAGATCACCTCACGGTATCTGCTCACGAGCTATTTTTATACCTTGGAGGAGGGAACACTCTATCTTTCCCAGCGCCAAGGGGAGCGGGTCAAGGATCTGGGAGGAATCCCCATAAAAAAGGAGCAAACGCTCCTTTTGACCGAAAAGGAGTGGAAGGCAAAAAAGAAGGATTACCCCGTGAAGATCTATCTTTCCTACTGTCAGAACCTGGCCCCAACAGCACCCTATCGCCTTCTCGCGCAGGATTCGGAGCGCTGGATCGTCCTTTCCTTTGAGCCGGACGAGACCCTCATCGCCCTTTTGAAGGAGGAATTGGAGGGGGAGAATCCGTAACGGAGCTTCCCCCCCTTTCCTTTCGACCATTTTTGACTTGACAAGAAAAAGAAAAATGGTATAATGATG
>JAFVYT010000166.1 GCA_017508505.1 Clostridia bacterium | reverse complement strand
GGGGGCAGCATACTTTTCCTCAAGCTTCAGCGCAAGGCGAGCCGCCTCCTCGGTTTCGGGATGGGCAGAGTTCAGAATTATGGCAAATGGCTTTCCAAGCTCCGTCAGCTCCGCCGCTACCCTCTCCTCTATCCCAACGTAATTCTCTCTGGGAAAATCCCCGATAGTGCCGTCTGTGGTAACCAGCATACCGATTGTCGAGTGCTCCGCTATGACCTTGCGAGTGCCGAATTCCGCCGCTTCTTCAAATGGAACGGGCTCGGAGTGCCAAGGGGTGTGCACCATTCGGGTGTTCCCTTCCTCCGTACCGCCCAAAGCCTCGGGGATCATATACCCAACGCAGTCCACCAGCTTTACCCGAACGCCAGTACCGTCGGACATAACCACCTCCACCCCCTCGTCGGGAATGAATTTTGGCTCCGTTGTCATCACGGTGCGTCCCCCTGCACTCTGCGGCATCTCGTCCCGTGATCGGGTTCTGTCAAACTCGTTTTTTATGTTCGGTATCACCACCGACTCCATAAACCTTTTGATGAACGTGCTTTTTCCCGTGCGTACCGGGCCGACCACCCCGATGTATACGTCTCCGTGTGTGCGATTCGCAATATCCTTGTAAATTGATGTGTCCGTCACAATAAAAACCTCCGCAAAAATTAGCTTTGCTAATATATATGCGGAGATTTATTATTTAATTCGTCAGGCCTTTAGAATATACATTGTAATTATTCCGTAGATCATTGGGACGAGGAGTGCGGGTAGCATACTTCCAACCTTGATCCGCTTTCCTGCGAACAGGTTGATTCCCACGCAGAAAATGAGCACCGAACCAACGAGGGACACGTTTGAGATGATCGCATCGGAGAAAAATCCGCCGAGCACCCCTGCAAAAAGGGTTATGACACCCTGGTATATGCCCATTGGCAAAGCCGAGCAGGTAACGCCGATACCCAAGGTTGACGCGAAGATCATTGTGGAAATAAAGTCAAGAATGGACTTTGAGAAAAGGATGGACGGATCCCCGTTCAAGCCGTCCTTCAGCGCGCCGACGATTGCCATTGCTCCAACGGACGTAACGAGGGTCGCTGTAACAAACCCCTCGGTAAAACGGGAGCTTGAGCTGAACAGCTTGAATTTCTTCAGTCTGTCACCGATCCCCTCAAGGCGTTCCTCGATCTTCAAAAGCTCTCCCACGAGAGTCCCGAGAGCCAGCGACACGATCATAAGAATGACCCCTTGTGTGCCGAGGCTTCCGTCATCTCCGATATAGAGCATTTCAGCCATGGTGCTGCCGATTCCGATGAACATAGCGGCAACGCCAAGGGCCTTCATTATTGATTCCTGCAGTCTTTCGGAAAGCCCTTTTTTCAAAAGAATACCGATAAGGCTTCCCACAATTACTGCGATCACGTTTACTATTGTGCCGATCCCCGGCATAAAATCACTTCCTTTTAGCATCAAACGATCAGCATCAACCGAACATTGAAAGCTGGTTCGTCTTGGACATTCCCTTCAGCGCGCCGTTCTTTTCAAGAAGATCAAGGATACTCTTTGACACCTTTGCGCGACTGCGGAGCTCTTCGATGGAGTAGATATTTCCCTCCTGCATTGCGTTCATGATGTTTTCAGCCGCTGTTCCGCCAAGTCCCGGGAGACATGCCAAGGGAAGTCGGATCTTTCCGTTTTCGGGAACAAATTTCGTTGCGTGTGACTTGTAAATATCAACGGGCAAGAAATCGTATCCTCTCTGGAAGCATTCGTTTACCAGCATAAGAGCGTCGGCAACGTCCGCTTCTTTGGCGGATATTTCGTTTCGTCTCTTGTTAAGGTCGGTAAGCACGTTCTTTACGTGATCTTTGCCTCCCATAACGATCTCACCGTCAAGTCCGTCGGGTGCTGCGGAGAAATATGCGCAATAGAACTCTACTGGGTAGTAGATCTTGTACCACATCAGTCTTATAGCGTCGATAACGTATGCCGCCGCGTGTGCCTTCGGGAACATATAACGAATCTTCTGCAGAGAG
>JAFVYT010000165.1 GCA_017508505.1 Clostridia bacterium | reverse complement strand
GGGGGACGACGCGGGTCTTGAATACGGAGAACTGCACCTTTACGTTTTGCTCCGGCACCACGATGTGACGGGACTCCACCACGTTCCCCTTATCATCGTAAAACTGATACTCCAGATTCTTCTCAAAGCTGGAGGACACGTCTCCCAGATCTCCCGTGACGACCTTGGCCTTTTCAATGCGGCTCAAAATGGTCTTGGGCCCCTTTACGCTGATCACGTCCACCAAGGATTTGGCCTCGATGCCCGTGTTCTCGGGAACCCGATAGGAGCCAAGCTCCACCGAGACCTCCACCTCTGCGGAGACGGTCTCGTCGATGAAAAGGGACGCCTTTTTGGGGAAGCAGTCGAAAAGCTCCGTTCCCTCGGGCAGCATCACGCTGACCTCGGGCTCGTAATGCCCCGACTGATTGACGTTGGTTAGATCCAGATAGGCCTCCAGATCGCTGACCTTGATTTTGTTCAGGGTGCTCCGTTTCCCGATCAGGGTCACGTCCACGGCTGTGCCTCCGCCCTCCAAAACGGAAAAACTGGAGGAAAGGGACTGGATCTTTACGGGAATGGAGGTAAAGGTCTTGGTGTAGTCGGGTGCTTCCGCATCCTGTACGTAAAACCACAGCACCAAGGCTACGAAAATGGAAAACCGAATGGCGAGGAAGGAATGCCGATCCGTCTTTTTATCGCCCGGATCCGCGTTTTTCTTTGGCGGCGTCGTCAGAAGCTTGTTCAATCACCTTTCCTCCCTTCCGTTTGATGATGCTCTTTTTCTTCTCCCTGTTCAGGCCGAACTCATTGTTCAGGCGGTGACGGAGTGCACGGGGAGATACCCCCTTGTCGATCTCGCCCCCGCGGGCAATGGAGATCCCGCCCGTCTCCTCGGAGACGATGATGACGAAGGCGTCGCTGATCTCGGAAACCCCGAGCCCCGCTCTGTGGCGGGTTCCCAATTCATTGGGCAGATTGGGATTTCCCGTCAAGGGCAGAAAACAGCCGCAGGCGTGGATCCTTCCCTCTCGGATGATCATCGCCCCGTCGTGCAGGGGGGCCTTATTATAGAAAATATTCTCGATGAGGTGCTTGGTCACGGAGGCATCCACCTCCACGCCCGTGCGGATCTCGTCTCCCAGTCGGGTGGTGCGCTCCAAAACAATGAGGGCACCGGTGCGGGAGGCAGAAAGATCCGTAACCGCAAGGCACAGCTCCTCGATCATCTTATCCTGTGCCTTTTCCTGCCCCTCGGTGATATTTTTCAGATTGCGGAAGTTGCCGCCCATGGTCTCCAGAGCACTGCGAAGCTCCGGCTGGAAAATGACAATGACGGCGATGATGCCCACGTCGAACACCATCTCGAGGATGTAGTTCAAAGCGTTCAGTCCCGCAAAATCGCTGATCCACATCACCAGAAGCACGGCAAAAATACCGAGGGCGAGCTTACCCGCCCGTCTTTGGCGGACAAAGTTGAACACGTAATACACCAGAACGGAAACGATCACGATGTCCAAAATATCGGAAATACCGATGGAAAGGAACTGATTCCATATATAATAGAAGAAATCTCCGATGGAACGAAGAATGTTGCTCATGAAAGGCTCTCCTTCATTGGAATTTCAAATTACGCGTTGTACAGAAGATCGATGCTGGAATCGATAAACTCCTGCAATTCCTCCGCGGTAAAGCTGCGCTGAGAGATCACAGCGATCATATAGACCTGTCTTGCCAGGGCCTTTGCCTTCGGCTTGGACTTCTCGTCTGCCGCAAGGCTTGCAATGCGGGCGATGAGGGGGCAATTCACGTTCACCGCAAGGGTGATCTCATCCTCGGGAACGCTGATTCCGGGGATGGCGGTGCCGTACTGCTTCAGGATCTCGCCCAGACGGCGCTTCTCCTCGGAAAGCGTCAAAAGAGCGGGAGTCTTGGTGGACTTCATCGCCTCCAGAGACAGAGTGACGTTTTCGGGAAGGACGGAGCGGAAGATCTCACTCAGGGCCTCGTTCTCCTCGGCCTTTTCCTCGGTCTTCAAAACCTTATCCAGCTCCGAGTCAATGCGGACGAAATGGACGGCGTGATCCTGCATCTCGAGGAAGGACTGGAAGCGCGGATCAATGATTCCGTCCATCACCGCAACGGTGATCCCCTCCTCCCGGAAGAGGTTGATATAGCCCACCTGCTGAAGCGTATCGTTGGTATAGTAAAGACTGTTATCCTCTCCCTTGCCCCGATTCTTCTCAAGGATCTCGGGAGCCGTCAGATACTCCCCTTCGGTGGTCTTATACAAAATGATATTTTTGATACGGTCAAAAAACTTGGGATCGCGGGTGCAGCCGTACTCCACGAAGGGCTTCACGTCATCCCAAAAGCCGGAAAGCGCCTCGCGGTCGTTTTGGAAGAGGGCGTTGAACTTGTCGCAGATCTTCTTGGTGATGTGCCCGGAAATCTTGGAGACGTAGCCGCTGTTCTGCAGATAACTGCGGGATACGTTCAGGGGCAGCTCGGGACAGTCCAGAACCCCCCGCAAAAGCATCATATACTCGGGGATGACCTCCTTGATGTTGTCCGCCACGAAGACCTGATTGTAATAGAGCTTGACCTGCCCCTCCAAGGCGGCGTACTCGTCCCGGAGCTTGGGAAAATACAGGATCCCCTTGAAGTTCAGCGGAAATTCGGCATTGATGTGAATGTAGAAGAGCGGGTCGTGCTCGTCCCGGAACACCTTCTTATAGAAGGCACGGTACTCCTCGTCGGTGCATTCCGAGGGAGACTTGAGCCAAAGGGGCTCGGAATCGTTCACGGGAGTCTCTTCTTCGTTTTCTCCCACCACCGAAAGATAAATGGGGGTGGGCATAAAGGCGCAATAGGTATCCAGAATGCCGCGGAGGGTCTGCTTTTCCAGATATCCCTTCTCCTCCTCGGTCACGTGGAGAACGATCTCGGTGCCACGGCTCTTTTTCGTTCCGGGCTTCATCTCGTAGTCCCCTGCGTCGTTGCAGCTCCAGAAGGCGCTCTCGGCCCCCTCTTCAAAGGAAAGGGTATTGATGTCCACGCGGGAGGCCACCATAAAGGCCGAATAAAAGCCAAGCCCGAAGTGTCCGATGATCCCGCTGTCCGCGGCATCCTCTCCCTCGTATTTTTCAATGAATTCCAAGGCTCCGGAAAGAGCAATTCGGTTGATATAGCGCTCGATCTCCTCAGAAGTCATACCGATGCCGTTGTCACGGATGATAATCTGCCGAAGCTCGGGATCCAGCACCACGTCCACGCGGTACTCCTCGCTGTTTTCTGCCTTTCCCAGAGACACCAAGCGCTTCATTTTGGTCACGGCGTCGCAGGCATTGGAAATCAATTCTCTTAAGAAAATATCCTTATCGGAATACAGCCACCGCTTGATCACAGGAAAAATATGCTCGGTGTCGACACTGATTCCACCTTTTTTATTTTGGTTTTCGCTCATCTTTACCTCCCGGGTTTAATCGTTTTCAATGGGCTTGACCACAGTGACCAGCATCACGAAGCTGGCGCTCGGGGTCTGAACCGCAAAGGTAGCACCGGGCTTTACGGTGACCCCCGCGATCTCGTAGCCAAGCTCGGTCTCGGTGGCCTTTGCCTCCATTTTGCAGGTAAGGGTCAAAACCTCCATCTCATCCTCAGAATTAAGGATGCTCGCATACACGCTTTTCATTTCCGAAACGGACCGGATGGTGCCGAGGGGGGCACCGTTCTCTCCCAAAAGGACGGTCTCCCCCGCCTCGGGATGGTTGCGTGCCTCCTCGGTGACCTTCTCCACAAGGAAGGTGACCTCCACGTTTTCGCCGGAATCTGTTCCCAGAAAACCGCGAATCTGATCCTGAAATACGGTGGAAAGGATGCAGGCTGCCACCAAAACCACAAGGACAAGGTCTAACACGGAAAATCCGATTCTGCTTTTTCGGGTCATACTGCTCCTCCCTTCTCCGTCTTCGTCACACGGATGATTTCAACTTCCTTCACGGCACGGGCCGTTTCCAGCGTCATCGTCTCGCCCTCGTTGGGCTTTACCCCCGCAAGCTCCAATTCGATCCACACCTCGGAGCCCGAAACCGTGCAGCTTGCGACGGTGCCGATGGGTCTCCCCTCGGAGTCATACACCGTCTCCTCTGCAATGGGAATGACGGAATATAGCTCCTCACGGTATTCCGCCCGCGCCTCCACACAATAATGGGAAATGTTCTCCTTGGCCTCGGAATCCTCCGCAAAAAAGTAGATTCCCAAGCTGAGCACACACCCTGCCAAAAGCAGAAAAAACACGTCCAGATAGGAAAAGCGGACGGTGACGGCTTCCTTTTTTTCTCGTCGTTTCATCCCGATCCCTCCTTAATACGGCAGGCGAACTTCTTCTCGAATCGCAGCGCGGCGAGAAGCGGCAGGCACCGCAAGAAGAAGTGCGACCAAACACAGTGCGCGCCAATCGGGGAAAAGCTCCTGCACCGTGACGCAGCAAAACACCGTCACGGAGCAAAGCGCTCCGAGCACCGAGGGGTGCAGACCGGTCTCGGTGGTTTTGGTACAAAAGCGTACGCATTCATAAAAGAACCAAAGCACCACGGAAGCAAACAGCAAAAGCCAGATCACGCCACCGTTCCGAAGCAGCGCCAAAAAGCTTTGCTCCCGTTCACCGGACAAAACGAGACTTCCCGCATCCATTCCGAAAAAGGAAAGAATTCTCACCAGAAGCTCCGTAGGCAAAAGGCGGAAGGCAATCATGGTCAAAAGCCCCGTAATACAGGCAATCAAAAGCCCGGGGCGAAAGGAAAAGACAAAAAATACCGTGGCGCTCACGAACAGCGCAAGCCAAACGTTGCTTTCTCTCACCACGAAAAGCGCCGGCAGGCAAAGGATGAGGGAGAGCAGCGAGCCAAAGCGCTTTCCCACCGATGCAGTACGGCGGATCTGGCCGAGAAGCAATGGGCAAAGCATCGCAATGAGAATCCCGTTTTCCTCGGTAGGTAAAACAAAGAAAAGCCGTCCCAGATCGGGAAAGCGCAGAAACGCCCCGGGAAACGCCAGCGCGATGCCCTCCCGAGCAAGCATCATAAGAGCCAAAAAAACTCCTCCGAGACATAGGGCATCAAAGAAGCGTCCGATTCCGTCCACCGTGCGAAGAAGCCCCGAAGCCGCAAAATACAGAAAAAACAGGAAGAAGGCTCCCGCCACCGGGCTCGCCGAGCCGACGGAAAGAAAGGGCAAAAAGAACAAAAGCACCAAAAGATCCATTGGAGAAAGAACCAAGCTGCGCTTTCCGAGACAGCACTTGAACACAAAGGAAATCAGCGTCAGGCAGGCAAAAACGTACAAAAGCGTTCGGGGCAAAAAGAGCCCTCCGAAAGCTCCGATGACAAGCCCCGCCTCGGGACAAAAGAAGAGGAACAGCGCTACCGTCAGGAAAATCAGCCCGTACAGGATCCAAACGGGAGACAGGAAAAAGGAGAGCGCTCCCGTTCCCAATCCAATAAGAAGCATCCAGACAATGCCGTCATGGCTCTTTTGCACAGGATACTGCCACGAATGCAGCCCCACCAAGGGACCGAGCACGCCCTTGTGCAAAAAGGATCGCTTCAGTGCACCCGTCACGTCCCCCCTTGCAAAGGAGCAGATCAAAGTAAGAAGCATCTGCACCACGCCGAATAAAAGGTTGTCCTCACGCCCCCAATCCCCCCGAACCGAGCCAAGGAAAAAGGAAAGGATCTGCACGAAACCACAGGCAAAGAAGAACACCGCAAAGGATCGGATTTTCAGGGATAAAAACCAGCGGATTCCACCGCGCACCGCCGCAAGGACCGCACTTTGCTCCGTCATCTTGGACAGAGCGGTCTTGACCTTCATTTTATAAGGAAGCAGGCGGGAATCCCGCTTTTTTTCATTCTCTTCGGGAGACGCGGTGCGAAATTCAGAGGGGGGACAGAACAGGATCTTATCTCCCAGATCGCACAAAAGCCCCGACAGGGAGAAATTTGCTTTCCCCTTTGCCATATTCCGCCCTCCTTTCTTTTTTACCGATCCTTTAAAAGATCGGGTCTGTTTTTTTTCGTGATCTCCAGTGCCTTTTCCAAGCGCCAGCGATCGATGTTTTCGTGATGGCCGCTGATGAGCACGTCCGGAACCTTCATCCCTCGGAACTCATAGGGCCGCGTGTATTGAGGATATTCCAAAAGAGAGTCCGAATGGCTCTCCTTCTCATAGCACTCGGGATCCGACAAAACTCCGTCCACCAAGCGGCTCACCGCATCCACCAAAACCGTCGCGGGGACCTCCCCGCCCGTCAGAACGTAATCTCCGATGGAGATCTCCTCGTCCACGATGGTGTCGAGGGCCCTTTGATCCACTCCCTCGTAATGACCGCAAAGGATCACAATGTGCTTCATTTTGGAAAGCTCCTTGGCCTTTGCCTGCGTAAACACCGTCCCCTTGGGAGACATATACACGGTGTAGGGCTTCTCCTCCAGGCCTGCGGTGATGCTGTCGAAGCAGTCGCAGATGGGATCGGGCTTCATCAGCATTCCCTTCCCGCCGCCGTAGGGAGTGTCGTCCACCCGACGGAATTTATCCTTGGAGTAGTCGCGAATGTTGTGGGCAACGACCTCCACGATCCCCGCCCTGCGCGCGCGGCCGATGATGCTCTCGGCCAGGATCCCGTCCACCAGCTCGGGAAACAGGGTCATAATGTCAAAGCGAATGGCAGCCATCAGTCGAAGATCCCCTCGGGAGCACGGACAAACACGCCCTTTTCCGCATCCAGCCGCACCACGAAGGCGGGCACGGCGGGAAAATACCGCTCCTTGCCGTCAGGAAGGCGCACCGTGAACAACTCACTCGCACCGCGACTGGAAACCTCCACCACGGTGCCGTAAACGGTTCCGTTTTTCTCCTCGATCATAGGCAGACCGATCAGATCGGCATAGTAGACCTTCGTCCCATCGGGGTCCAGCTCCTCTCGGGCGACCCATAGGGTCTTCCCCTTCAGAGGCGTTGCCTTTTCCACCGAGTCGATCCCCTCAAACAAAACCAGGTACACGTCCCCGTGAATTCTCGCGGAGAGGAGCTTCAGCTCCTTGTCCCGATTTCTCCCGAGAAAGAGGCTTTTGACGCCGGACAAAGGCTTTTCCCCCTCCAGCCAGCACTCCATCTTAACCTCGCCCCGAAGTGCGTGGGTATTGCGGATCTTCCCCGCCTCCAAAAACGTTTGCTTCACGGTCCCTTGCTCTGCCTTTCCTACATTATTATGTTATTATAGCACAGGATCGGGGAAAGGGACAATAGTTTTTTCCATTTTTTTGGCCTCTTCAACGCTTTTTTTGCCAAATGGGAGAGTTCTCTTCTTTTTTTTACTTTTTTAAAAAAACATATTGACAAAGAAATGCCTCTTTGCTATAATATAGAAACCTCTCGGGGTCTTTTTTTATGGAAAGGGCTACCGCAAGAGGGAGAATCACCGCTCAAGAGCGGGTTATAATTCGGAGGAATATCATGAGAGAAAGAATCACCCTTGCCTGCACCGAGTGCAAGCAAAGAAATTACGATACGATGAAGAACAAGAAGAACGATCCCGACCGTTTGGAAATGAGAAAGTTCTGCCCGTTCTGCCGCAAGCACACCGTTCACAAGGAAACCAAGTAAGAATATTTCGGATTAGGAGAGATAGACATGGCAGAAGAAATCAAAAAGAATTCCGCCCAGGACGCTCCTCAGAAAAACGCTGAAAAGAAAGAAAAAAAGGCCAAGAAGCCCGGCCTCTTCAAGAGAATCGGTAATTTCTTCAAGGAATACCGCAGCGAAATGAAGAAGGTCACCTGGTATCCCAGAAAGCACGTGCTCCGCGACACCGGCATCGTTGTGGTTGCCCTGGCCGTGTGCGGCACCGCGATCGGTCTTTTGGATATCCTGTTCAGCTGGCTGATCATCGACCTTTGGAAATAAGCGTCTTTTGGCAAGGAGTAAGCTATGCTTGAAGATAACCTGACCCCCCATTGGTATGTGGTTCATACCTATTCGGGATACGAAAACAAGGTTGCGGTCAATCTGGAAAAGATCGTAGAAAACCGCAAGGTCGGCAACCTGATCCACGCCATCAAGATCCCTATGGAAAAAGTTCCGGAGTCTGAAGGCGGTGACGGCGTAGCCGAGCGTAAAATCTTCCCCAGCTACGTTTTGGTCAAAATGATCATGAACGACGAAAGCTGGCACATCGTGCGCAACACCACCGGCGTTACGGGCTTCGTAGGCCCCGGATCCATGCCGGTCGTCCTTTCCGATGAGGAGGTTTTGGCATTGGGTGTGGAAACGGCGACCGAGTCCCTTCCCTACAAGGTGGGCGACAAGGTGCGCGTGACCGACGGCCCCTTGGCAGCGCACATTTCCTCCGCTGTGGTGGAGGAGATCTCCGCGGACTTCAAAAAGGTCAAGGTTCTTGCCGATCTTCACGGCAGAAGCACCAAGATCGAGCTGGATTCCGCTTGGGTCCAACTGTTTTAATTTCATTTTGGTTTAACGCCCGAGAGGGCTTAAACAACTGTCGAAAATCGGCAGTTGTGGGAGGGAATCAAAACTTCGGTTCCCGCCATACCACGAAAGGAGTACCATTATGGCAAAAAAAATCGTAGCTTATGTTAAGCTCCAGCTCCCCGCTGCAAAGGCAATGCCCGGACCCCCCGTAGGTCCTGCACTGGGTCAGCACGGTGTCGCCATCCCGATCTTCTGCAAGGAGTTCAATGAGCGCACCAAAAATGACGTCGGTCTGATCATTCCCGTTGTCATTACCATCTACTCTGACAGAACCTTCTCCTTCATCACCAAGACTCCCCCCGCGGCAGTTCTGGTCAAGAAGGCTGTCGGCATCGAATCCGGCTCCGCCGTTCCCAACAAGACGAAGGTTGCAAAACTGACTCAGGAACAGCTCCGTGCCATCGCCACCCAGAAAATGCCCGACCTGAACGCCTCCTGCATCGAGACTGCTATGAGCATGATCGCAGGAACCGCACGCAGCATGGGCGTAACTGTGGAAGAGTAAGAAAGGAGCGACACGAAAGATGAAAAAAGGAAAGAAATATCAGGCAAGTGTTGCCGCATTTGACACCCACAAGCTCTATGAAGCCGACGAAGCCTTCGAGAACGTAATCGCTTCCGCCAAGGCAAAGTTTGACGAGACCATCGAGCTTCACGTCCGTCTCGGTGTGGACAGCCGTCACGCAGACCAGCAGGTTCGTGGCGCCGTTGTTCTCCCCAACGGTACCGGTAAGAAGGTTCGCACCCTGGTGTTCGCCAAGGGCGACAACGCTAAGGCCGCTGAAGAGGCAGGCTCCGACTACGTGGGCGCTGAGGATCTGGTTGCCAGAATCCAGAACGAAAACTGGTTCGAGTTTGACGTGGTCATCGCCACTCCCGATATGATGGGTGTCATCGGACGTCTCGGTAAGATCCTTGGACCCAAGGGCTTGATGCCCAACCCCAAGGCAGGAACCGTTACCCACAACGTTGCAAAAGCAGTTCAGGATGCCAAGGCCGGTAAGATCGAGTACCGTCTCGACAAGACCAACATCATCCACTGCCCCATCGGCAAGGCTTCCTTCGGCAAGGAAAAGCTCATCGAGAACTTCGATGCTCTTATGGGTGCCATCATCAAGGCTAAGCCCGCCGCCGCAAAGGGTCAGTACGTGAAGAGCTGCGTGGTTGCTTCCACCATGGGCCCCGGCGTTAAGGTAAACGCTGCAAAGCTCGGCTAAAAGCTCTTGACAAACGCACGGATTCGTGCTATAATTCGTTTGTTGCCTAAGACAACAGGTGAGGAGTTTCTCTGAAAGCCATCGTGCGCCTGTCGAGGAAACGCTTACAATTGCTATGCAAGGGGCATTTCTTCGTCTTGGAGGAATGCCCTTTTTGTTGTCGAAAATCTGAAATGGAGGTAAAAAAGATGCCCAGCGCAAAGATTCTTGAAAAGAAGCAGGCAGAATGTGCCGAACTGACAGAAAAGATCAAAAATGCGACCGCAGGTGTCCTGGTAAGCTACACCGGTATCACCGTTGAGCAGGATACTCAGCTCCGCAAAGCACTCCGCGAAGCAGGCGTTGACTACAAGGTTTACAAGAATTCCATGACCGGAAGAGCTTGTGAGGCTTGCGGCTACGGCGATATTAAGTCTTATCTGGAAGGCATGAATGCCCTCGCAATTTCCGCAGAAGATCCCATCGCTCCCGCTAAGATCCTGAAAGAGTATGCTGACAAGATCGCTACCTTTGAGATCAAAGCCGGCTTTATCGATGGCGGTGTGATCAATGCAGATGCCGTCAATGAGCTCGCAAGCACTCCTTCCAAGGAAGAGATGCTCTGCAAGATCATGGGCAGCATGATGGGTCCCCTTTACGGACTCGCTTACGTTCTTCAGGCGAAGATCGACAAGGAAGAAGCCGGCGAAGCTGCAGAAGCTTAATTACGCTTTTTCCACCACAACTTATTTTTAAATTAAATTATTATTCGGAGGTAAATTAAAATGGCTACTGAAAAGACCACCCAGATCCTGGAAGAAATCAAATCCCTTACCATTCTCGAAATGAAGGACCTCGTTTCCGCTCTCGAAGAGGAATTCGGCGTTTCCGCCGCTCCCGTTGCTGTTGCTGCTCCCGGCGCTGCCGCTGCTGCTC
>JAFVYT010000164.1 GCA_017508505.1 Clostridia bacterium | reverse complement strand
GATGCAGACCGTCGGAATAGCGGCGGCCGAACATCATTCTTCCCGTGAAGGAATCCACGATGATGACCTGACCGTCCTTGATGACGTAGTCCTCATCCCGATGCATGGTGCCGTAGGCCTTGATGGCCTGATTGATGTGGTGGTAAAGGGTGGCGTTCTCGGGGTCGGAGAGATTCTCGATGCCGAAGGCGCGCTCTGCCTTCTGAATGCCGCGACGGGTCAGGGAGACGTTTTTCCCCTTCTCGTCGATGATGTAGTCCGCATCCACGTCCTCGTAGAGCTCCTTGGTGTCGGTCTCCTTGATCTTATACGCCTTCAGGGGACGGGCAAAGGCATCCGCCTGAGTGTAGAGCACGGAGGAGGTATCTCCCTCGCCGGAGATGATCAGAGGCGTACGGGCCTCGTCGATGAGGATGCTGTCCACCTCGTCCACGATGGCAAAAGCGTGGCCGCGCTGAACCATTTGCTCCTTATAGATGACCATATTATCACGGAGGTAGTCGAAGCCGTATTCGTTATTGGTGCCGTAGGTGATATCCGCAAGATAGGCGGCGCGCTTTTCCTCCTTGGTCTGACCGTGCACCACGAGGCCGACGGTAAGCCCGAGGAAGTTGTAGATCTTCCCCATCCACTCGGAGTCACGCTTGGCCAGATAGTCGTTGACGGTGACGATGTGAACCCCGTTGCCCGTCAGGGCGTTGAGGTACGCGGGAAGGGTCGCCATCAGGGTCTTACCCTCACCCGTCTTCATTTCGGCGATGCGGCCCTGATGGAGCACGATGCCGCCAATGAGCTGAACTCTGTAATGGCGGGTGCCGAGCACACGCTCGCCCGCCTCCCTGACAACGGCAAAGGCATCGGGAAGGATGTCGTCGGTGGTCTCCCCCGCCGCAAGGCGGTCCTTGAGACGTGCGGTCATCCCCTTCAGCTCTGCGTCGGTCATTGCCTTATATGTATCGGCCTTGGCCTCAATCCTGTCAACGATGGCGGACAGCTTTTTGATGGCACGGTCGGAATAGGTTCCGAAGATTTTAGAAAATACGCCCATGGTTTCCCCTTTCGGATACAAGTTTTCCCATTTTCGGGAATATAATATATCAATTATATATGATTTTCAAAAAACTTTCAAGAGGAAGCGGAAATTTCTCTCGTCTCCGCCCTTCTTTTTTTCCGTTTCCGAATCAGACGGTGCAAAAATACAGGGAGAAACAGAATGAGGAGAAGGGCGTAAAACAGAGCGATCCCCTGCCAAGGGGCCCATCCGCTCCAAAAGGAGAAGCCTGCCATGAACAGTGAAAGCGAAAAGACAAGCTTGGAGAGAACGCCTCCCGTTAACCATGCGCGCACCAGCGCGATCACCGCTCCCGCAAAAAAAATGCCCGCCATACGGCATACCTCCCCCATCGTTTCCTTTTTTCCCGGGAAAAGGCGCTTTCGCTTCTCCCTTCGCAGGCTTATTATGCCCCTTGCGGCGCTGTTTCTTGCATGGGGAATGCTTTCGGTCTACGTAGAATCAAGGCTGAGGCCCGAGATCTGCGAGCTGGCGCGGGCGCAAAGCGAGAAATACCTTCTCGAAACCGTCAACGATGCCGTGGCAAAAATGGCGGAGGCGGGAGAGGTACGCTACGACAATATGGTCAAAACCATACGGGACGAAAAGGGCGAGGTGATTTATCTGGAGGTGGACACCGCTATGCTGGCCGGGGCCAAGGCAAAGCTGGTACGGCGCATCGACGAGGCCTTGGAAAAAAAGAAGCGCATTACCCTGTCCGTGCCCTTGGGCTCGGTTTCGGGTTGGAATCTTTTTTCGGGGATCGGCTTTCCCGTGCGCATCAAGCTCTTTTCCATCGGAATGACCGAGGGGGAGATCGACACGGTGCTGGAGGACTGCGGGATAAACCAGACCCGCCACCTGATCCGAATCCGAATCCGAGCACGGCTTCTGGCGGTGCTGCCGGGAGAAAACGCAGAGGTAGAAACCGAGGTCACGCTCCCCTTGGGTGAGCGGGTTCTGGTCGGAGAGGTCCCGGAAATCTATCTGGATACCCTCGGAGTAGGCTAAAAAGGTTATATTGCACAAAAAACGGACTTCTTTTTACAGAAAATTAACACTTTTCACAAAGAAATCAATAGACACGCAAGCGCTTTTTTGTTACAATGGGAACGCTATATAAATTCGAATATCATCGGCTTTTTAACGTTTTAAGATCAGGGAAAGGAAATGCTGCCATGAAAAGAATTCGTCTTTTTTCTCTTTTGACCGCTCTGCTTCTTCTGCTGACCTCCTGCGGGAGTGCACAACCCGAAACGAAGACTGCGGAGTTTCAGGAAGAGAATGCGGTAACCGCCGCGACCGAGGAGAGTGAGAGCACAGCTGTTACCGAGGAGATCACCACGGAGGGTCCCCCGCCGGTTTACGACGAAAAGGTGGAGACCCTTTTGCCTCCGCTCTTTGAAAAGCTCCCCATCGCAAATGCGTCCATGACCGAGGATGAATTGCGCCAGCTTTGCGTGGACTACGTTTGCCTTTCCGTTTCCTTCCAGTGGGTTCCCGCCAAGCACTTTACCTACGTGACCAGCAGCAAGGACGTGGAGGTAAATTTCTACGAGGGCAAGCTCTACGGCGGCATTCCTTATATCAACCTCGCCTCCGGCAACCTCTACCGCATTATGGAATTCTACGATCCCGAAACGGGCGTGATGGATCTGACAAAAATCGGTGGGAACGGTTTGATCGGAACCGCCTGCTCCGGCACGGCCGGGTGGGGCTGGCAGCGTGTGATCAACTCTGCCGATCTGTCCTGGACCTCTCACCTGAACGTATACGGCGGTATGCTCCGCGTCGGTCCCTATACCTATAAAGATAGCATCAAAATCTTCGGTGTGGACGGCGCACCCGAGTGCAAGTCCATCGCCAAGAAAAACGGTCAGCAGACCATGTACGAATCCTACGCCCTTCTGGAAAAGGGCGACTGCGTGGTCAACAACGGCCACGTGAGAATGGTCAAGGAGGTCAACGTAGTTCGCGGTGAGAACGGCTTTATCGATTTCAAGAACAGCTACGTGATCCAGTGCGAGCAGGGACTTTACAACACCTCCGCGACCCACGACCGCACCACCCAAAGCGGCACTGCCTATAAGATTCAGGGCAACGACAATCTAAAGAGCACCTTCGAGGAGCTCTACTTCGGCGGATATCTGCCCCACACCTTCAAGGAATTTCACGGGCTGGATCCCGTAGAGCCCGGGGAGGCAAGCATCGGCCTGACGGGCACCTCCGCCTCCCGTACCGATCTTGAAAAATGCGTGGCAAAGGCCAACTACGCCATTTCCGATATTTTCACCGCGGTATACGACCCCGAAGGAAAAGAGGTCCTGCGCTATGCGAAGAGAATGACCACCCACTTCACCTACCAGTGCAAGATGTCTCAGGCCATTCCCTCCAACGCTCTGCAAAAGTATCAGGATCAGGGCGGTTACACCGTGGAATTGACCTGCCAGATCGGCAACGGTGAGATCATTACCCTCTTCAAGGGAGAATTGAAGGGCTGAGAGAGCCCAAAAAACATCAAGGAAGAGAGATCGCGGATCTCTCTTCCTTTTTTTTCATTTTGTGCAGATTCGATAAAAAATGAAAGGCGATTTTGGGAATGTATCAATGGAAAGAACGTCGAATTTGTGATAAAATATTGTAAATATATCAGGCTGACACGTGCAGCTTATACGGAGATAAGATGTGAAACGAATTCTTGCTTTGATTTTTTCCCTATTGATGCTCTTTTCCGCCTTTGGCTGTAAGGCCGAGGAAGAAAAGACCTCTGAGCTGTCCGCGGACGGGACCGCAACGGCTGAGTCCGTAACCGAGGAAGGTGAGAGCACAGCTGAACCCGAGGAGGTCACCACGGAGGCCCCTCCCCCCGTTTACGACGAAAAGGTGGAGACCCTTTTGCCTCCGCTCTTTGAAAAGCTCCCCATCGCAAACGCCTCTATGAGCGTGGCCGAGTTGCGTCAGCTTTGCGTGGACTACGTTTGCCTTTCCGTTTCCTTCCAGTGGGTTCCCGCCAAGCACTTTTCCTACGTGACCAGCAGCAAGGACGTGGAGGTGAGCTTCTACGAGGGCAAGCTCTATGGCGGCATTCCTTATATCAATACGGCCTCGGGCAACCTCTACCGTATTTTGGAATATTATGATGAGGAAACGGGCGTTTTGGACACCTCCTTCTTCTCGGAGAACCCCCACCTTTTCGGCACCGCCTGTTCCGGCACGGCGGCTACCGCCTGGCAGAGAGTGGTCAACTCTGCCGAGATCTCCTGGACGCACTCCATGAACCCCATTCACGGCTTTGTTCCCGTGGGCCCCTATCGCTACGATTACAGCAAGCCGATCATCTGGAAAAAGAAGCCCGACGGCAAGAGAGAGCATTTTTATAACACCAAGACGGTTTGCAAGGAAAACGGCGAGCAGGTGATGTTCGAATCCTACGCCATGACCCTTCCCGCAGACTGCTATTCCAGCAACGGCCACGTGAGAATGCTGGCCAGAGCGCCTCGGGTGTTCCGCAATGAGGACGGCACCATCGACGGAGAAAAGAGCACGGTGGAGCTTGTGGAGCAGGGTCTGTACACCAAAGGGGACTACCACGTCCGTAAGAATGCCGACGGCAAGGAATACCTGATCCGCGGCTGCGACGGCAAGTTCTTCACCTTCCGGGAGCTGTTTGAGGCAGGGTATCTGGTGCATACCTTCCGTGAGTTCCTCGGCATCGATCCCGTGGAAAAAAGCGAGATCGCCTTTGTCTTTGAGGGAGAGGAAAAGACCGTTGCCACGGGTACGGTTGCGTGTAACTACCCCATTTCCGACGTATTCTTCTCCGTTAAGGACGGCGAGGGCAAGGAGATTTTCTCCCACATCCATCGTCACCATCCCCACTACGTCAAGGCCATTCCCCTGACCCGTTGCCTGCCCGACGGCCTTCCCGAGGAGGGAACCCTGGAGGTATACGCGCAGATCTCCACCGGTGAAAAGCTCCACGTTTACACCGGCCCCGTTCTGAAGTAAAAAAAGACAGAAGAAAAAAGATTCGCCCCCTTACGGCGAATCTTTTTTTGCGCTCTGAGGCGCTATTTCGGTCGGCGGTCACGGACGTCCTCTGCTCCGTCAAAGCCCCGCACGTTTTCATAGCGGAGATTTCCGATCTCGCCCACCAGCATCAGGGCGGCGTTTTGGCCGCGGCTGCGGACGTTTTTTACGGTGATGTTATAGGTCTCGTCGGCGGTGGCGTGACGGCTGCCGTAGAGACGCTTGTCTCCGATGCGCACCCCATAGATGCCCCGATCCAGATGGTCGGACTCGGCGGAGGTATCCTCCACTCCGTCTACGAGGATATCGTGGAGGCAAACCTCTCCTTGATTCAAAAGTCGCACGAGGGTGCAGAAGGAGGCGGCACGGACATTACGGACAAGGATGTGGTGAATGTCCGAATCCTGACCGATGGGGCAAAAATCCTTTTCCACCCGTCCCCAAAGCCCCGTGATGGCAACGGTATCGTCCTCGGTAAAGCCCGTGATATTTTCGATCAAAAAGTGGTGACAGCCGCGGCGAAGATCGATGCCGTCGGCGTTTTTTACCAGAGCCTCGGTGTATTTCTCCCGCTTCAGGCCCCGATAGAGGCTTCCGTTTTCGTCCACCGCAAGGTCGGAGGCGCAAAAGTCAAGATCGTGGAGATATCCGTCGGAGCAGGAAACGAAGTTCATTGCCCACCACCTTTGGTTTTGCAGGGCAAGCCCGCCAAATTCCAGATTCTCCGCATTGGTAAAGAAAACGAGAGAGTTGAGGTAGACGGGGGGGAGCCCGTCTTGGAGCTGTGTCTTCTCCGAAAGGCCGTTGTAATTGCCTCCGTCCAGAATGGCCTTGCCCCGTCCCAGGATCCGAATATTTCGATCCCGCCTCCTTTGGGTCAGACCCAAGGGGGTGCCGTGGTGTTCGTTGACAAAGAGATTGTCATAGACCCCGTCGGCCATTTTCAGGTGGCAATCCTCCAGAACGAGGGTAAAGTCACTTGGGATGCGAACTGCCCTGCGGATCTCCCACGCGCCCGTGACCGTCGCGGTGCGGCTGGTATTTGCGACTCCTTCCCGAATGAGCGCCGTCAGGTGCTCCGTTCCGTCGGGGCGAAAGTACGGCTTTTCCATTTCAATCCCTCCTTTTTGGTCAGTATACCCGCTTTGAAGGGATTTTGCAAGGGGGGAGGGGACGAAACAGTTTCGCTCCTGCGAGAAAAAGGGGATGTAAAAAAAGCGCAGACCGCCTATTCCTATCAAACAAAAGGGATTCTTTGGAATAAAACGTCCGAAGAATCCCGTTTTTTGATAAAAACAATAAAAAAACGCATTTTTTGCTACGAACAAACTTCGCCACTCGACGTACCTTTGTACGCCTTCGGGTAACCAAAAAGCAAGG
>JAFVYT010000163.1 GCA_017508505.1 Clostridia bacterium | reverse complement strand
TGCACGGCCTGCACCGCCATGTGGGGGTTGGCGCCCAGCTTCATGACCGAGCCCTCGCCGTACTCCTTCTCGATCCTCTTCAGGGCAATCTTCAACGCCTTCTGCTTCTCCTCGCGGTCAGCGTCGGGGGAGATCATCTCGGTCTCGGGCTTCTTGATCTTGGTTGCCATAATTCATTCCTCCATTGGGACACCGCACTCGGGTGCCGTCTTTTCTTTCATTGGCACCATTATACACCACAGGAACGGATTTGTCAATAGGTTTCGAAATATTATTTTCCGAAATCGGAAAATTATTTTTGACTTTTTGCCCAAAAACTCCGATTTTGTTCTTCGTTGGGATAAAATCGGCACAGAAAGCCGCCGACTTCTTGGCCGCATCGGGGTCTGTGTAAAGGCTCCCTCGCTGTTCATCCACCTCGTCATAGATGCTGTCCGGCTTGTCCTCCCGCCTGAGCTGCGCCTCGTGCTGCTCCTTGTATCGGGTGAGGATCTCGTTCTCCTTCTCGTTCCCTACAAGCCGCTCCGCCATAGCCAGCAGCATATCGCGGTCGGTCAGGTCGCGGTTTTCGGATACGTCTGGGGTTTCGGGGGTCTCGTCGATGGAGTAGCGGATGTCGCCTTTCTTCGCCGTCTCGTCCACCATCTTCTGCGCCGTCTCCATGTCCCCGCGCTCTACGGCGGCAAGGTAGGCGGTGTCATCGGTCTCTTCGATGGAATATTTTCTCTGCCCTTCCACAAAAACATCAGAAAATTTTTCGCCAAAGATATTGACACTACGACCTTTATATGATATACTACCTATGGAACCGCTTTTGTTCAGCTCGATAGGCATTTGGAAGCCTATTGACCGAAGTAACGAGGCGGTTCTTTTTTTGTCCGCATATACGATGAAACTGTCTTTGACAAATTGCACCGGACTCGTTGTTTTGGTATAAGCACTCGTGACCTTTTGCATATCCGATATGGTAAAGTTGTTTTCCGTCGGATGAAGATCAAGTACTGACATAACAGGGTGACCGTTTTCTGCCTTGACAGCTCCAAAGATCACCATTCGGCTGTTCATCTGTCCGCCTCTACCTACATTTCGGCTTTTCAGGATCAATACGGGGTCTTCAAGAATCTGAGGAATTTTCTTGATTTCTTCCAACGTCATCTCCGGGTGATCCTTCAAAATTTCTTTGATTTTATCCCCGTTAATGTAAATATCGCTCTCAATGGCACCGAGGCCTTGGAGTACGTCTCCCGTCATTCCGAGAACAAAGGATTCACCGTCAGGCCTTCTGTCTCGATGCCATTCCTCTATTTCTTGCGAATACTCCGCTCTGATGGACATCTTCTTCTCGCTATCCTGCATGTTTTCCTCATTCATGCGCGTTACAGTCTCCACCCCCGCCGTCCTCGTTCTCTCCCCTGCCTCTCTCACGCCCTCCGTGAACAACCGCTCGATCTCCTCCAGAGACTCTACCGTCTCCTTCAGGACCTGGGCGGTCTTGGAGGCCTGATTCAGGCTTTCGTAGCTTCGGCGGATCTGTCCGATGATGTCGAAGAACCAGTCGCGGATCTTCTCCCACAGGCTCTTGTCGGTCTTGGACAGCTCCTCCGGCACCTTGCCGTCGGTCAGCACCAGCTCCATGCCCTCGGCTACCAGCTCCTCACGGGCGAGGCGTTGGCTTCCCCCCAAACAAGCAAGAGCGCAGACCTCGGTCCGCGCTCTTTTTTCGTTATTGAATGAACGTCTCCATCTCACCCAATCTGGCTCCCGTAGTGGTCGCCACGATGTTGTTGAGGAAGATCACGT
>JAFVYT010000162.1 GCA_017508505.1 Clostridia bacterium | reverse complement strand
GCACACAATCTTCCCGCAACCGCTGAGTTCACCACCGATGAAATCGTGACCGCTGTGGAGGAGTCTGCAGCATACCTGTCATATACTGACGGCAACGCAGTGAAAGGTCGCTTTTTGACCAAGGAGCCCGAGTCCGAGGAGCAGCTTTGGGAGCTTCTCGAGGCAAAGAGCTTTGACAACTACGCGGAGATCAACGCCGTTACCTACGTGAGCGAGAACCGGGAGAAGTTCATTGAATATTTCAATGAAACGGATCGCTACGAAAAGGGCGACGTTACCGCTGAGGACATCGTTTCCGCCCTGCCCGAAATGGAGATTAAGAGCGGCAGCGGCTTTAACTTTGGTGCAGTTCCGAATATCGGAATTCTTTCTGCTGAGAAGCTGGGCTCCAAGCTCCTTTTCCTTGTCCCCGTTTTGACCCTTGTGACCGCTTATTTCGGTCAAGCTCTTACCAGAAAGTTCACCTATCAGCCTGCTCAGGCTGAGGAAGTGAAGAACCAGATGCGCATGATGAATATTTTCATGCCGCTCTTCAGCTTCTACATTTCTACCATCGTTCCCGCAGGCGTTGGTGTCTACTGGATGATGTCCAACATTTTAAGCCCCGTTCAGCAGTTTACTCTTTCCAAGCTTTTCCCGATCAAGGAGATTACTCCCGAGGAGCTGAAGGAGGCGGAGAGACTCTACGGCGGCAAGCAAAAGAAAAAGAAATCCTCCGGAGATTCTACCGGCAAGAGAAGATCCCTTGTTTATGACGATGATGACGAATACGAATCCGTATCCACCACCACCGAAAAGAAAAAGGTCTTGACCGAGAAAAAGCAGGATGAGAAGTCCATTGTTGAAAAGGCTCCCTTGAAGGATGAAGAAAAGTAATTTAGGAAGGAAGTGGCATTTGTGATTAAAGAGTATACATTTACCGGCAAAAGCGTTGAAGATGCACTTGCCCTTGCTTCGAAGGAACTTCAGAAGGACGTTTCCGAACTGGAATATACCGTTACGGAGGAGGCAAAAAGAGGCTTTCTCGGAATCGGTTCCTCCGATGCAAAGATTCTGGTAAAGTTCGTTCTCGGTGTACGCGAAGCGACCGAAGATTTTCTCCGCACTTTTCTTGCCAATGCAGGCATTGATGCCGAGATACGCTGCGAGGAAAAAGAGAACGGCGATATTGCTTACTCCCTTGTTGGGGATGATCTCGGTGTTCTGATCGGACATCACGGTGAGGTTTTGGATTCTCTCCAGTACCTGCTCAGCCTTGTGACCAACCGCCACGGGGATGACTTTATTCGCGTGACTGTTGATGTGGAGAATTATCGCTCCAAGCGCGAGAACACCTTGAGAGCCTTGGCCCGCAAGACAGCGCAAAGAGTAAAGAAGAGCGGCAGAAACGTTACCTTTGAGCCTATGAGTGCTTACGAGAGAAGGATCATTCACTCTCAGGCACAGGAGATCGAAGGCGTTACGACCCATTCCATCGGCTCCGGTGATGAGCGCCGTGTTGTGATGAGTCTGGTCGGCGGTCCCAGAAGACAGCCCCGTCCGAAAAAACAGCACGTCGAGCCTCAGGCTGATAAGCCCAAGGTCGTCTACGAGTATAACCCCGTTCGCGAGCCTCGTACGATCGTAAAAGCAAAGAGCATCGATGATATCAATCTCGCCGATGTGGAAGATACCGAGATGGTGAATTTGTAAGAAAAAGCGGCGTTTTCGCCGCTTTTTTGTTTTGAAGGTTTTAGGTAGGAAAGGTGGGTTTCTGATGGAGTTTTCTACAGTTGCCGCAGTCTCAACTCCTCCGGGCAAGGGAGGTGTTGCGGTCTTGCGCATTTCCGGGTCTGAGGCTCTCTCCATTGCCGAAAGAGTTTTTCGTGCGAAAAGCGGGAAGTCTTTATCCGATTATCCTGCCCGTTTTCAGATATACGGAAGCATTTTATCCTCTGACGGTATTCGTGTTTTGGATGACGGATTGCTTACCTACTTTGCCGCGCCTCATTCCTTTACCGGGGAAGACGTGGTAGAAATTGCTTGCCATGGTGGGGAAATGATAACGTCTATGGTACTTTCCGCGCTTTTGGAGTCCGGTGCGACGATGGCGAGCGCGGGGGAATTTACGCGTCGTGCTTTTATGAACGGTAAGCTTTCTTTGACCGCGGCAGAGGGGGTCGCCGATCTTTTGGATGCAAGGACAGAGGAAGCAGCGCTTTTATCATCAAAAACCGTTCGAGGCCGTCTCTCTTGCGAGATTGAGCGGATCACCGCTCGCATTTTAGAGGCCGCTTCCTCGCTCTGGGCCTATCTGGACTATCCGGAGGATGATCTCCAGAGCTTTGATGACGATGCGCTGGTCTCGCTTCTCTCCGAGGTGCTTCGGGAGAGCGAGGCACTCCTTCATAGCTATCGGACCGGGCGTGCTATTTCTTCCGGTATCCCGGCCGTTATTGCTGGGAAGCCTAACGTGGGAAAAAGCACTCTTTTTAATCGACTTTTGGGTGAGGATCGCGCGATTGTGACCTCGGTTCCCGGAACAACGAGAGACGTGATCGAATATCCCCTGAAGCTTGGCCGTGTTCTTTTAAATCTTTCTGATACTGCCGGCGTTCGGGAAGACGCTTCTGACTTGGTGGAGGAGATCGGCATTGAAAAAGCGGTCAGGGCCGTTTCTGAGGCAGAGGTGATTTTCTTTGTACTGGATCGATCTCGGGAATTCTCCGATGATGACAAAGCTTTGCTTTCTGCAGTATTGAGGAGGCAAGAGGATGCTCTGGTCATCCCTGTCCTCAACAAGTGCGATTTGCCGTCTGCACTTGATCTGTGTGAGCTTCCGTTTGAAAAGGATGCTTATTTTTCCTGTGGGCACGATCTTCTTGACATTGATGAATTGGTGCGTCGTGTCGAGGAACGTTTTATATCCGATGAGTCTGCCTTACGCGAGGGGCGTGTGATTACGAATGCGCGACAGCGTTCTGCCCTTATTTGCGCGATCTCTCTGCTGAAGGAGGCAATTGACCAGATCAGGCGCGGGGATAAGGACGTCGCTTCCTTGACCCTTGAGTCTGCTCTTGCAGCGTTTCTGGAGATCGACGGAAAGTCAGCCGGTGAAAAAATTTTGAACGAGGTGTTTTCCCGCTTTTGTGTTGGAAAATAAAGGAGATTAGCTTGGATAATTTTGTTTTCGATGCGGGACAGTGCAAGGTTGCCGTGGTCGGCGCAGGACACGCCGGTCTTGAGGCTGCGCTGGCCTCTGCCAGGATGGGGGTCGATACGATCCTTTTCACACTTTCTCTCGAGGCTGTAGGAAACATGCCTTGTAATCCCTCTATTGGCGGAACAGGGAAAGGGCATCTGGTTTTCGAAATCGACGCGCTTGGCGGTGAGATGGGAAGGGCCAGTGATGCCTGTGCTCTGCAAAGTCGAATGCTGAATTTGGGGAAGGGGCCTGCCGTCCACTCCCTTCGGCATCAATCTGACCGCAGAGCGTATCACCATTATATGAAGCATTGCTGCGAGAATACGAGGAATCTTCGCTTGATTCAGGCGGAGATCTGCTCCGTAGAGCGTGCTGAGGAGGGTTATTTTGTCACCACGCGCTTTGGAGCAAGATACTTGACCTCTCAGCTCATCATTTCGGCAGGTACCTATTTGAATGCCAGTATTGTTGTCGGCGACGTCTCCTATTCCGCCGGTCCCGATAATTTTTATCCTGCGAACTTCTTAACCGAGTCCCTTGAAAGGCTCGGAATCGAATTTCGTCGCTTCAAAACCGGTACCCCTGCACGCATCCATGCGGATTCAATTGATTACTCCAAGTGTGAGGTGCAGGAGGGAGATCGGAATCCGATTTCCTTTGCTTACGGAACCGATCGGGAGGAGTTCTGCTCCCGTGAACAGAAAAAGTGCTACGTTGTCTACACAAATGAATTGACCCATCAAATCATTCGGGAGAACATTCATCGCTCTCCCTTATACTCCGGTAAAATTAAAAGCACAGGGCCCCGCTATTGTCCGAGCATTGAGGATAAGGTGATGCGGTTCCCCGATAAAGAGAGGCACCAGCTCTTCCTTGAGCCTATGGGGAAGAATACGAAGGAGATCTACGTACAGGGGCTTTCCTCCTCCTTGCCCGAGGACGTGCAGATTCAGGTGCTTCATTCCATTCGTGCTCTTGAAAATGCGCAGGTAATGAGAACTGCCTATGCGATTGAATATGATTGTATCGATCCAACCCAGCTCAGAGGGACACTTGAATTCAAGGATTTCCCCGGCTTGTACGGTGCCGGACAGTTTAACGGTACAAGCGGCTATGAGGAAGCTGCCTGTCAAGGACTTGTTGCGGGAATCAACGCCGCCCTTCGGGTGCAGGGGAAGCCACCCCTTCTTTTGACCAGAGAATCGGGGTATATCGGCACCTTGATCGATGATTTGGTGACGAAAGGAACGAACGAACCCTATCGGATGATGACCAGCCGCTGTGAGTACCGCTTAATCCTTCGTCAGGACAATGCGGATCGAAGGCTTCTGGAGGAGGGACATCGCGTTGGGTTGATATCGGAGGAGCGTTATGCCGAAAAGAAGGCCCTTTTTGCCCTCATTGATGCAGAGATCGCTCGTGCAGAATCAACGTTTCTTCCTCCCTCAGACGCCCTAAACCGCATTCTTATATCCCTTGGGAGTCAGCCGGTCAGCGGTGGCGTCCGTCTGGCGGATCTTTTGCGCAGACCGGGAATTCACTACGAGGCTCTGAAGGATGTAGACTCGATGCGTCCCGATTGCGAACCGATCGTGCTCGAGCGTGCTGAGATTGAAATCAAGTACGCGGGGTATATCAAAAGGCAATTGGCTCAGGCGGAGCAGTTTAAAAAAATGGAGAATAAGCTGATTCCGGACGGTATCGACTACAGTCAGATACAAGGGATGAGACTTGAGGCTCGACAAAAGCTTAGTCTGATCAGGCCTGAAAACCTCGGTCGTGCGTCTCGGATTTCTGGGGTTTCTCCCGCCGACATTACCGTGTTAATGATCTACTTAAATATGAGTGAAAGGGAATAACGATGCCGCTCGAAACCAAATATCTTGATCTGATCGATGCTCTTTGTCCTTGTGAGATGAACGCCCCGATGCGAGAGCGCCTTTCTTCGCTTTACGATCTGGTGGTGGAGACCAATCAAAGAATCAATATTACTTCTCTTGTCTCTCCTATTGACGTGGCCTTGAAGCACATTGCCGATTCCTTGAGCTTATTCTATTGTCGGGAGCTCACGCTTGCGCTCACTGCCGACGCACGCTTTTGTGACGTTGGATGCGGCGGTGGCTTCCCCGGTTTGCCGCTGGCTTGTGCAGCGCCCGAGCTTTCTTTGACGATGATAGACAGCACCGAAAAGAAGATTTTAGCTTTAAAGGAAAATGCTCTTCGTCTCGGTTTGAGAAATGTAGCACCTTTATGGGGAAGAGGGGAAGAGCTCGCCTTGCCGAAGGGAGCGATGCGTGAGCGCTTTGACGTTTGCGTTTCACGCGCAGTAGCCAGCCTCCCTGTGCTTTGCGAGCTTTGCCTTCCCTTTGTAAAATTCGGTGGGTATTTTGTTGCGATGAAGGGGCAAAGGGCTACGGAGGAGCTTGACGCTGCAAAGCGCGCGATTCCGATGCTTGGAGGGGTCTGTAAAGAGGTGCTGGAGATACCGATGCCGCCGAAGTTTCCGGAGCTTTTGGTCTTTTCATCGGAAGAAAGGGAAAAGATCGATTCGTTTCTGACTGCTAAGCGATATTTGATCGTAATACAGAAAAAAAAGCCAACCACTTCGATTTACCCGAGAAAATGGTCGCAAATGACCAAAAAACCGCTTTAATCGGTGTATTTAGAAAAGAAATTGCGAATTTTCGCAATTTCTTTTTCTTGACAATCAACTGTTTTGATGGTAAAATGAGGAAGTCTAGAGGGAGTAGTTAGCGCATTTGCGTGGTGTGTCAACAGTTACGATCTGCCCTGCGGTGGATTTGGCGCCCCTTAAATAACCAGACTCTTGTACAGGACCACGCTGTACGAGATTTTGCTCGGTACAGCAGGTACCGAGTTTATTTTTTTATAGAAAGGAACACCGTACCGATGAAGCCGTATTTTCTTGAATCTGCAGAGGTATTAAAGGAACTGAATTCCTCTGCAGATGGACTTTCCTCCTCCGAGATTCAGGGAAGAAGTGAGAAGTGGGGAAAGAACAAGCTTGCCGAGGGAAAGAAGGAGACGATTTTCCAGAGATTTATCAAGGAATTGATGAATCCGATGATTCTGGTCCTTTTGGCTGCGGCAGTTATTTCTGCCGTTACCGTCGTGCTGGAAAAGCATCTTGATCCTACCTCGACCGAGTCCTTTGCAGACTCCATTATTATCCTTGTTGTGGTACTGTTGAATGCAATCCTCGGTGTTATTCAGGAGAGCAAGGCCGAACAGGCCATTGAAGCGCTAAAGACGATGACCGCTGCCACGACGCGCGTTCTTCGCGACGGAAAGATCGAATCCGTAAAGAGCGAGGATCTTGTTCCCGGCGACGTGATTCTTCTTGAGGCGGGCGATTCCGTTCCCGCAGACTGCAGAATTTTGGAATCTGCTTCTTTAAAGATCGAAGAGGCTGCTCTTACCGGTGAATCCGTTCCCGTTGAGAAAATCGATTCTCCTCTTTCTTCCGAGAGTGATAACGTGCCTCTCGGTGACCGCAAAAATATGTGCTATATGGGTAGCACCGTAGTTTACGGGAGAGGAAAAGCCGTCGTTGCTTCTATCGGTATGGATACCGAAATGGGTAAGATCGCGGGAGCGTTGACCCAAGCACAAAATGAAGAGACACCTCTGCAGCGTCGTCTTGCCGATCTGTCCAAGATTTTGACTTGGCTCGTTCTCGGTATCAGTGTTTTGATTTTTGCCGTTGAAATTCTTCGCGCATTCATCGGAGGAGCATCCCCCGCCTTTACCGATTATCTGGAAGCATTTATGGTTGCGGTAAGTCTTGCGGTTGCGGCGATCCCTGAGGGCCTTGCCGCAGTTGTGACCATCGTACTTTCCATCGGCGTAACCAAGATGAGCAAGAGAAAGGCGGTGATCCGCCGTCTGACTGCCGTTGAGACGCTCGGCTGTGCTCAGGTTATCTGTTCCGATAAGACCGGTACTCTGACGCAGAATAAGATGACCGTGGTACGCTCTTGGACTACTGACGAGCTTTTGCTTGCCAAGGGTATGGCTCTTGCCTCTGGTGCCGAATACGACAGGGAGAAGGAAACTGCCATCGGAGAGCCGACTGAGTGTGCGCTTGTGAATTTTGCCTTTTTGAAGGGGCAGGATAAGAATGATCTGAAAAATGCTTATCCCAGGGTTGCCGAAGTTCCTTTTGACTCCGGCAGAAAGATGATGACTACCGTTCACGAGCACGAATCAGGGCTTATTCAGTTTACCAAGGGTGCTCCCGATGAGCTACTCCGCCGGTGTACCGGCTTTCTTTCCGAGGATGGCGTTCATCCCTTGACGGATGAGAAAAGGGCTGAGATCTTAGCTGAAAATAAGAATATGGCTGATCAGGCCCTTCGTGTTCTTGCCTGTGCGTACCGAGATCTTGACACCAAGCCCGAGAAGGAGGATTCCGTAACTCTCGAGAAGGAGCTTGTGTTCCTTGGCCTTTGCGGAATGATTGATCCCGTGCGTCCTGAGGTAAAGGCGGCAGTCGAGGCTTGTAAGAGTGCCAGCATTCGCGTTGTGATGATCACGGGCGACCACATTGATACGGCCGTTGCCATCGGCAAGGAGCTTGGCATTCTTGAATCTGAGGCCCAGGCCGTGCGCGGCTCCGATTTGGATTCTATGAGCGACGATGAACTGGATGTGGCCATCGAGCGTTTCAGTGTTTATGCCCGCGTTCAGCCCGAGCATAAGGTGCGCATCGTTTCCGCGTGGAAGCGTCGCGGGATAGTAACTGCAATGACCGGAGACGGTGTCAACGATGCCCCCAGCATCAAAACCGCAGACATCGGTGTGGGGATGGGTATTACCGGTACGGACGTAACGAAGAACGTTGCCGATATGATTTTGGCTGACGATAACTTTGCTACCATCGTTTCTGCGGTGGAAGAGGGCAGAAAGATTTACGCCAACATCAGAAAGGCGATCCAGTTCCTGCTTTCCTCCAACCTGAGTGAGGTCATTGCGGTATTCTGTGCTACGATGATGGGATTTGTGATTCTTGAGCCTGTTCATCTGCTTTGGATCAACCTGATCACAGACAGCCTTCCTGCTTTGGCTCTTGGTATGGAGCACGGTGAAGCTGACTCTATGAAGCAAAAGCCTCGTGACTCCAAGGAGGGTATCTTCTCCGGCGGTGTCGGATTTGATATCTTTTATCAGGGTGCCTTGGTTGCGATTCTTACCTTGGTTGCATATTTTATCGGTGTCAACACCTTTAACAGTCCCGAGCACGGTACTACGATGGCGTTTCTTACGCTTTCTATGGCCGAGATCTTCCAGTCCTTCAATCTCAGATCTCGCAGAGGCTCCATTTTTTCGATGAAAAAGCAGAACAAGTGGCTTTGGCTTGCCGGTGCGGTTGCTCTGCTCTTGACGACTGTAGTCATCGAGGTTCCCTTTATCGCTGCCCTTTTCGAGTTCCAGCCCATTACCTGGACCGAATATGCCATTGGTCTCGGTCTTTCTATTACGGTGATTCCTATTGTTGAAATCGTAAAATTGATTCAAAGAACCTTGGCACGAAAGAAAAATTCTTAAAAACAAAAGACTCGACCGATTGGTCGAGTCTTTTTACAGAACCTCTCTCAGTTCGCTAAAGGTACGTCGAGTGGCGAAGTTTGTTCGTAGCAAAAAATGCGTTTTTTTATTGTTTTTATCAAAAAACGGGATTCTTCGGACGTTTTATTCCAAAGAATCCCTTTTGTTTTATAGGAATAGGCGGTCTGCGCTTTTTTT
>JAFVYT010000161.1 GCA_017508505.1 Clostridia bacterium | reverse complement strand
GGAGATCGAAAGAGGTCAGGTTCTTGCAAAGCCCGGCTCCATCAATCCTCACACCAAGTTCGTTGGTCAGGTTTACGTTCTTACCGAGAAGGAAGGCGGCCGTCATACTCCTTTCTTCAACAACTACAGACCTCAGTTCTACTTCAGAACCACCGACGTTACCGGCGTTATCAACCTTCCCGCTGACGTTGAGATGTGCGCACCCGGCGACAACGTTGATATGACCGTTGAGCTGATCGCTCCCATCGCAATCGAGAAGGGTCTCCGCTTCGCTATCCGTGAAGGCGGTAGAACCGTTGGTTCCGGTGTTGTTACCGAGGTTATTGCCTAATTGAAAATCAGATCTTCAGGGGATGGTGTAATTCCACACCGGTGGTAAAGTCCACGAGCCGCAAGGCTGAGCAGGCGAAATTCCTGCACCGACGGTAAAGTCCGGATGAAAGAAGATCGAACCGTAACACCGTTACGTTTTTTCGGCACCCCTGCATTTTTTGCAGGGGTGCTTTTTTTCTTGGAGGGAAATATGAAGAATAAGCTGCTTTTAATCCATATGACAAAAATTGCCATTTTGTCTGCTTTGGCAGGCGTTTTGAATTTATTTACCTTTCCCTTACCGTTCTTCCCTCCTTTTTATGAATTGGATCTGTCGGATACGGTGGTTCTGGTGGGGGCATTTTCTATGGGCCCGTGGGCGGGAGTCATCATTGAGGCCATCAAGCAGGGGATCAATCTTTGCGTCAACGGTACGGTGACTGCTTTTGTCGGAGAGCTTGCCAATTTCCTGATGGGGGTTGCTTTTGTGTTTCCTGCCGCACTTCTTTATCAAAAAAAGAAAAGCTTTTCCCGTGCCCTGATCGGCATTGGTGTCGGACTTGCTTCTTTGGTGACGGTGTCCGCGCTTCTGAATTATTTCGTTTTGATTCCTGCTTATGCAAAGGCCTTTGGGATGGAGACGGTGATGAAGATGGCGACCTCTGCCGTTCCCGCAATTTCAGATCTTCGGACCTTGGTTCTTTTTGCTACGGTACCTTTTAATTTTATGAAGGGGCTTGTTTGCTCCGTGATCACCGTTCTGCTATATAAGAGGGTTTCGCCTCTTTTGAAAAAAATATGAAAAACGCATTTTTGTTTCGCTTAAATTCTCTTCTGGCTCGACAGGATCGGGTGCTCGTTGCCATTGACGGACGTTGCGGTGCGGGAAAAACCACCTTTTCCGCAGCGCTGGAAGAGGCCTTTGGGGCGACGGTGATCCATATGGATGACTTCTTTCTTCAGCCGAAGGACAAAACTCCCGAGCGCTTGGCGGAGCCGGGAGTAAACCTGGATCGGGAGCGGTTTCGGAAGGAGGTTCTGATGCCGCTGCTTGCGGGAGAGAGCTTTTCCTTCCGACCCTACCTATGCTCCAAGGGGGAATTGGGAGAGCCCGTTGCAGTGAAGCCCGCCCGACTCGTGGTAGTGGAGGGGAGCTATTCCCTGCATCCTGCCTTTGGGGAGCCCTATGACCTGACTGCCTTTCTGACGGTTTCTCCCGAGGTACAAAGGGAACGAATCCTGACCCGCCCGGAGCGGCTGCACCGACGCTTCTTCGAGGAATGGATCCCGATGGAGGAAGCGTATTTCGAGCATTTTTCAATCCCGTCCCGAGCGGACTACGTGATCTATCACGCCAGGGACTAAAAAAGGAGGAGTGAGGATGTCACTTCAAACTTTGCTTTTGCTTCTTGCGGAGGCTCTGGGCATTGGCTTTGCTTTGCTTGTTTTGTTTACGGTTTTTACGTACGTCGGACTTCTGTGGAAGCGGCTCCGACTGGTCTTGTCTCTTCGTTCCTTGGCCAAGCGAAGCTGCGGTACCATAACTTGGCTTCGCAATCCGTTTCTTTCCGTCTTTCAGGGGCAAAGAGGCTCGGATTTTGAGCTGAAAACACCGAAAATCCGTTATCGGGTGGCTCTTTTGTCGGCACATCACCCGCTGCGGGAGCATTCCTTTGCGAGCCCAACGGAGCTGTACACCTATCGGCGTCTGCGCCTTCTGGGCGTGGCGGGCGGTCGGGTGCGCTCCCGTATCAACGTGTTTAACTTCGGCGTGAGCATCTCAAAGCTCTCCATCGATCTGGAATCCGAGACAGACGATCGGGCGGAAAAGGTTCTCTTGTTTCATCCCGTTTCCCGGGACGTGACCGTCGTCCGCAAAACCAAGAAGGTTCACGTTGGAAACGGCGACGAGCTTTTTTGCTCCTACCGCCTGATGACCCTCAGTGCTTTTTGCGAGGAGGCGGAGCGAGGCGAGGTCTACCGCCGCCGTAAGGATGCCTGGGACGCAGAATGAAAGATCCGAAAATCGGATCTTTTTTTCTTTTTTCTCTTGACAAAGAGAAATTCTTTGGTATAATAGTGCAGGTGTAAAGAAAAAATATTTACACCAAGGAGGAGGGACCGTATGTTTGAAAAGGATCTGTCCCTCGCTCTTCTCTACGATCTCTATGCACCGCTTCTTTCGGATAAGAAGAGGGAGGTGTTCGAGGGGTATTTTCTCTCGGATCTGTCTCTTTCTGAAATCGCGGAGGAAACGGGTACCAGCCGTCAAGCCGTTCGGGACCTTGTGGGAAGAACCAAAAAGGAGCTTCTCTCTTATGAGGAGAAGATCGGCCTTGCGGAAAAGAGAAAAGAGCTTTCCCGACTTTGCGACGCCCTGAAGGAGGCAGAGGAGGAAAAGCGCAGGGAGATCGTGGATCGCATCCGTGAAATCTTGTAAGGAGGTGGGAGTATGTTTCAAAGTCTGATGGATAAGATGGCGTCCGCCTTTCAGTCCTTCAAAAACAAAGGAAAGCTGACCCCCGCCGACGTAAAGGTGGGGATGCGGCAGATCAAGCTTGCACTTTTGGAGGCAGACGTAAACTTCAAGGTCGTGAAGGAGTTCGTTGCCCGCGTCAGCGAGCGCGCCGTCGGCCAGGAGGTTTTGGAGAGCTTGTTGCCCCATCAGCACATCGTTAAGATTGTGCGGGAGGAGCTGGTGGCCATTATGGGCCAAACCAACGAAAAGCTGACGATCTCCTCCAAGCCCCCGACGGTGGTGATGATGTGCGGCCTTCAGGGCAGCGGTAAAACCACCCACTCTGCCAAGCTTGCCAAAATGATGAAAAAGCAAGGGAAGCGTCCGCTTCTGGTTGCTTGCGATATCTACCGTCCCGCCGCCATTACCCAGCTGAAGGTGGTCGGAGAGCAGGTCGAGGTTCCCGTTTTTGCCTTGGAGGATTGCAAGGACGCCGTCAGGATCGCCCGCGAGGGCGTCAAGTACGCAGAAAACAATGCCCACGATCTGGTCATTCTCGATACGGCGGGCCGCCTCCACGTGGACGAGGCGCTGATGGACGAGCTTCGCCGCATCAAGGAAACGGTCGCTCCCACGGAGATCCTTTTGGTGGTGGATGCCATGACCGGTCAGGACGCGGTGAACGTAGCGGAAAGCTTCAACGAGCTTCTTGATATCACCGGCGTCATTCTTACCAAGCTTGACGGTGACACCCGCGGCGGCGCGGCGCTTTCCGTCCGCTTCGTAACGGGCAAGCCCATCAAGTTTATCGGCGTGGGGGAAAAGCTGGATCAGATCGAGCCCTTCTATCCCGACCGTATGGCGAGCCGTATCATCGGCATGGGCGACGTAATGACTCTGATCGACCGTGCGGAGGCAGCCTTTGACGAAAAGAAGGCGAAGGAGATGGAGCAGAAGCTCCGCCAGAACAGCTTCACCCTGGAGGATTATATGGAGCAGTTCGAGCAGCTCAAGAAAATGGGCTCCTTGGACCAGCTGATGGGTATGATCCCCGGAATGAACGCAGGCGCCCTGAAGGACGCCAAGATCGATGAAAAACAGCTGGATCGGACGAAGGCCATCATCCAGTCGATGACGCCCAAGGAGCGTCAGAAGCCCGACATCATCAATTCATCCCGTAAGAAGAGAATTGCCGCAGGCTGCGGACAAACGGTGGAGGAGGTCAACCGACTCCTCAGACAGTTCGAGGCGATGAACAAGATGATGAAGCAGCTTTCCGGAAAAAAAGGAAAGTTCGGAAGAATGAAATTCCCGTTTTAAGGGGTTTTAAGATATCAAAGGAGGTGAAATCATGGCAGTAAAGATCAGACTCAGAAGAATGGGTGCTAAGAAGGCTCCCTTCTACCGCGTTGTGGTTGCAGATTCCCGCTATCCCCGTGATGGCAGATTCATCGAAGAGATCGGTACCTACAATCCTCTTATGGATCCCCCCGCAATCAGCATTGACGTAGAAGCAGCAAAGAAGTGGATCTCCAACGGCGCACAGCCCACCGAGACCGCAAAAAGCCTTCTCAAGAAGAGCGGCGTAATCGAATAATCAAGGAGTACGAGATGAAACAAATACTCATTGATATCGCGAAGGCGCTGGTTTCGAAGCCCGAAGAGGTTGTCGTGGTTGAGCGGGAGGACGGAAACGTACTTCATCTGGAGCTCAGCGTGGCGCCCGAGGATATGGGTAAAGTGATCGGCAAGCAGGGAAGAATTGCGAAAGCGATCCGTTCCGTTATGAAAGCTTGCGCCACGAAAGAAAACAAGAAGGTTATGGTGGACATCATCTGATCTTCCGAAGAAAAGACAAGGGGTTGCCCCCTTGTCTTTTCTTCTTTATTTTACGATATATAATAGAAGGAAAGAAGCCCTTTTCAGCGGGAAGAAAACAGTTTGCGGCCGTAAATCCTTCTTTCCAGAGCAAAAAGGTTGAGCGCGATCAGGGAAAGCAGGAACCAAAAAAAGCTGAAGAGGGGACAGATCTGCCCGGCAAGATGAAAGGGGAGGTGCGAATAGTCCCAAACCCCGAGCTTCCAGAGACGGTTGACCAAAAGCCCGCAGATCAGCTCCAGCTGGGTGATCACGACAGCACAGAGCATTCCTTTCCATACCTTGCGTAAGCGCCCTGCGAGGGTGTCGATCAGATCAATGGCCAAAAGGCAGATCCCACCGAGGAGCGCCATGGAAACGTGAGTCCACCCGCGAAAAACCACCTCGATCAGGGGATAGAGGACGGCTCCTGACAGAAAAAGAAGGGGATAACGAAAAAATGAATGCCGCATTTGGTACCTCCGCACCTTGTTTTTCCTTATTTTTGCATTTGTCAAGAAGAAAAATGCGAAAAAAGACCCGATTTTTGAAGGAGAATTGTAAACATTTTTTGAATTATTTCCATAATACTTGCACATTTTTCTACTATTTAGTATAATCGACTTTGCTTGGCGAGCGTAGAAGCGGGAGGTTGCTGCGTCAAAATCGCAGGTTTTTCCGCGGAGCATGTCCGAAAATCGGGCGAAAGCGAGTGTATACTGCTTTCTCCGCCTGAGGTATCCGCCTGAGGCGGAGTCATTTACTGAGGGTGAAAAGAAACACCCGGGCGCGTATTCAGCTCGCGCTTCCCACCAGGCAAGCAGGCGTTCCCGACCCGGGGAACAGCAAAAAAATAATTAATAGGAGGCAAAAAAATGGCAAAGAACGAGAAGATTCGCATCAGACTCAAGGCGTATGATCACACGATCATCGACCAGAGCGCGGAGAAAATTGTCGAGACTGCAAAACGTCAGGGTTCCAAGGTGTCCGGCCCCATCCCGCTGCCCACCGAAAAGGAAATCGTGACCATCTTGCGTGCAGTTCACAAGTACAAGGATTCCCGCGAACAGTTCGAGCTTCGCACCCACAAGAGACTCATCGACGTGCTCAACCCTTCCAAGGCTACCGTTGACGCACTGATGTCGATCGAGCTTCCCGCCGGCGTTGAATTGGAATACCGTTTCGAGTAAACCGATCAACCCGGAAAACGAGTCATGTTGGGAGACCCCCAACCAATAACATGTTTTTAGGAGGAAAAAATGAAGAAAGCAATTATCGGCAAGAAAATCGGAATGACCCAGCTTTTTACTGAGAACGGCGCTGTGATTCCCGTAACTCTCATTGAAGCCGGTCCCTGTGCAGTAGTTCAGAAGAAAACCATGGACAAGGACGGTTATAGCGCACTCCAGCTCGGCTTTTCCGACATCGCAGAAAGAAAACTCACCAACCCCGTAAAGGGACATTTTAAGAAGAGCGGCGTTGTCTTCAAGAAGTATCTGAAGGAATTCCGCCTTGAGAATGCAGAAGCGGCAAACGTCGGCGACGTGATCACCGCCTCCACCTTCGAAGAGGGCGAGAGCGTTGACGTAACCGGCATCACCAAGGGTCACGGATACACCGGTGCCATCAAGAGATGGAACCTTCACCGCCTCCGTATGACTCACGGTACCGGCCCTGTTCACCGTCAGTCCGGTTCCATGGGTGTTATCGACCCCGCCAGAATCTTCAAGAACAAGAAGATGGCAGGCCAGTACGGTAACGAGCAGGTAACCATTCTGAACCTTAAAGTAGTGAAAATCGACGCGGAAAAGAACATCATCGCAGTTCGCGGCGCCATTCCCGGTGCGAAGAACGGCATCGTGTTCCTCCGTGACAGCGTAAAAGCGTAATCCAAGAGAAGGGAG
>JAFVYT010000160.1 GCA_017508505.1 Clostridia bacterium | reverse complement strand
GGAGTGGGGAATAGGGTGGGGAAAGGGGGGGGCTTTTTTTTGATGCGGAAACCGAGAAAAAGGGATGTTATCCCTTTTTCGAAGGTTTTCGACCGCCGATACCCGACTGTGCCGAGACGAATGTCGATGGCAGAGTCCCGGTATCAAGGAGTTTATCCACACCCCGCAAAACTTCCAAAAAGAAAAACAAAATTTTTTGTTTGAAGTTTTTGCCAAGCTTTTTTCAAAAAGCGTCCGCCTGCGGGAGGCAGGTTGCCTCCCCTACGATAAAACGGGACGTCGAAGGCGCCGTCCCCTACGGACGTCAAGAATTGAATGCGAACAACGATAAATTCCTTGAGTGTGTCCGAACAAGGGGTGAATATGCTTCTTCATTTTTTTGTTTGAAGTTTTTGAAGGTTTGGGAACTTTTTTCAAAATGTTCCCAAGAAACAAAAAGACAGTCCCGAGAGAGTCTGTCTTTTTTGCTTTCCAGATTAAAATAGTCCAGGATCAGGCGGGCGGTAATGCGAAGGCCCACGGGAATGGAGTCGATTTCCAGCCACTCTTCCAGGGTATGGGCGCCGCCGCCCTGATAGGAGCCTACGCAAACGGCGGGAACGCCGATGGACATGGGGATATTGCAGTCGGTGGAGCCGGATTTTCCCACACAGGGAACGCCGGTCTCCTCGGTGCAGACCTGTTTGACGCGGTCTACCATGGCCTTGTGGATCTTTTCGTCGATCTCGCCCTGGCAGGGACGAACGCCTACCAGCTCCACGGAAAACGTGCCGTAATTCTTCTCTCTTGCGGCGGCAAGCTTTTCCTCGAAGGTCTTTTTCATCATGGCAAGACATTCCGCATCGTCGGAGCGGTATTCGTACAGCATTTTCGCGCTCTGAGCGATGGTGTTGACGGAGGTTCCGCCCTCGATCATGCCTACGTTGTAGGTGGTCTTGGTCCCCTCCTTGGCAGGAACGGTGACGGTGTAAAGATCGGCAATGAAGCGGGAAAGAGCGGTAATGGCGTTGGCGTTGCCGAAGGCAGAGAAGGAGTGACCTCCCTCGGTGGTGCACTCAATGGCGTAGCGGTGAGAGCCCACGCAGTGATCGTTGGTGTAAAAGTATCTGCCGTCAAAGGTGTAGAAGCGGCCGATCCTGCCTGCGTAATCCTCAAAGAGACGGCGGGTTCCCTTCAGATTGCCCAGACCCTCCTCGCAGGCGTTTGCCACGAAAAGGATTCCGCCCTTGGGGGTCACGCCCTTTTGAACGATATACTTGATCGCAAGCAGCATCATCACAAGGCAAGCGGTATCGTCACCTACACCGGGACAGTAGAAATTTTTCTCGTCACGGGTAAAGGTAAGCTTTGTTTCGGCGGGGAATACGGTGTCGGTATGAGCGGCGAACACGGTCAGATCGTTTTTACCGTCACAGCCGAGGGGAAAGATCACGTTCTTGGCGCTGTCGATATAAACGCCCTCGGCACCGATCTGTTCCAGCCAATTCTTGACGTATTCGGCGCGCTCGTCCTCAAAGCCGCTGGGCGCGGGAATGAGACACAGCTCCTCTAAGAGCTTATGCGCTTCGGGAATGCAATTTTCCAGGTAAGCGGACAGGTCCTTGCTGAGTTTTGCCATTTTGCGCCCCCTTACCAGGTGCAGACGGCAAGGCCGTCTTCCATTTGAATGGTAACGCCGTAAGGCTTGGAAAGACCTGCCAGCTTTTCAATAAAGGCGACGTCCTTGGAGGGCTGGGGCAGACCTTCCAGATGCTTGCCCTCCCGCAGGCTTGCGGTAACGGGCATCAGAACCAGCTTTGTCAGATTCTTGTTTTCGTCGGTTTCCCAGTAGGGGATCACGGATTCGCGCATTTTCAGATCCTCCATGAGACCGCAGGAGAAGTCACGGCTTCTCTTCTTGAGGAGCTCAATGACGGCGGAATCGGAATTCATGCCGTAGCTCTTGTAGAAGTCCTCGGGAGCGATGGGCAGCTGATACAGCTGAATGAGAAAGTCGCCCAGGGAGTAGAAAATGGGCTTGTTATTGTATACCTCAATGGCGCGGACCAGGTGAGGACCGTGACCGACCACGGCGTCGGCACCTGCATCGACGAGTTTGTGGCACAGCTCCTCCAGAACGGCGGGAACGGTGTGCTTGTCGGAGCCCACGATCTGATGGGCGTGGAGGGAGATCATCACGTAATCTGCCTGCATCTCCGCTTCGCGGATGGCGTCGGTGACGCGCTTCAGATCCGTCTTGTTGATCTCGGACTTGATGCCGAAATCGTCGCCCAGGATAAAGTTCATTTCTCCAAGCTCGGCGGTGCCTTCCTCGGGCCAAGGAGAATAGCCCTCGGCGCGGGTAATGTTCTTGGGATCGTTGATGTGGGTCTTTTCGCCGATTTCCTTTACGGTTTTAAAGGCTTCCTTGGGAAGTACCAGCTTCTGGGAAATGCGGACACCGTTGACACCGGGACGGCCGGGAATTCTGCGGCTCTGCTCCCCTGCCATCATGGGCGGCTTGAAGCTGGTGCTGATGCCGATGAGGGCAATTCTGCCGTTTTTGGTTTCCAGATACGCGGGTGCGGATGCCTGATGCAGGTTCATACCCACACCGGACTGGATGATGCCCATTTCCTCTACGTATTCGATGGTCTTGATCACGCCCTCGTGGGCAAAGTCCATGGCGTGGTTGTTGTTGATATTGGTCATATTGAAGCCGTAATCCAGCATATCCTCGGCAACCTCGGGGGTACAGCGTACCCAGGTTCCGCCGGAAAATTGATTGGCGTAGACCTCTCCCTCGTAATTCAGGGTGGTCTCCAGGTTAAAGAATCTGCCGTCGCCCTTCATAATAAAATCGCGGATTTCGGCAAAACCTTCGTAATCTTGAGGAAGTCTTCTCTGACAGAGAGCGTCTCCTGCTGCGGTAAATTTCATCGTTGGATCTCCTTTTCGTCATTTTATGCTTCAAAAAGCTTGTTCAATTCGGTCAGGGTCTTGCGCACCAAAAGATCGCCGCCCTCGTGACCGGCATAGCCGGAGGAAACGTAGGCGGAGTAGTGGCTGCCTTCCTCCGCCTTTTTGGTGGGAAGATATCCCCAAGAACCGCAACAAAGCTGAATCAGGAAGGTCTGACGGGCGGGGCTTTTGGCGCGGATCTTGTTGCCGTAGTCCAAAAAGAGCTCGTAGGGGTTGGTAGCAAAGGCAATATTGCCCAACTTCAAGAAATGCAGTTCATTGGGGAAGGTATCAACCTCTTGCTGCAATTTGTAGCGGTTCAAGGTGCCTGCGTGAATGTGCATCCTCGCCTTGTCTACAAAATTGATGGTTTTTCCGTCGCTCTTTTCTCCGAAGCGGCGGATCGCCTCTGCTGCCGCTTCCATTTGGGCAACGGTGACTCTGCGAAGCGGTACGTCCAGCATACAGACGGTGTGGTCGAGGGTGGTGTCGGAAACGTACTCGCTAACCTCCTCCAAAGCGTAGACGATTTCGTCTTTAATGCGGCGGGCAATCTTTTTGCAACCGGAAAGATCGAACATGGAGGGGTCTGCGCCGCGTTCCACGGGATTGTTTCTTACGATATTGGGATCGTTGATGGGAGTTTCGGGCTGAACCCAGCGGATCATATCACGGGGACACTGGTCGCCTGCGGCAGAGCAAAGTCCCAGAAGGAAGATTTCCTCGCCGTATTTTTCTCTCAGAAGCTTTTTCACCTTGCCCCAATAGTCGGAGGAAATGAAATTGCGGTGTTCCAGCACCTGGGCGGGGCAGGCTACGTTTGCGATGACACCCGTCAGGGTCTTGTCGGTGTTGTAGGTAAAGATCAATTCAATGCCGCTGTCGTTGCCTGCTTCCAGGGTCTCGAAATTGGCAAAGGAGGTATCGCCCCACATTTTGGCAGAGCCGTCGTCGTAGCAGACTCTGCGGCACATACCGACTGCTGCTCTGCCGAAACCGGCAGCGTACATTCCTTCTTTGCGGCTGTCCCAAGCCAAAACGACTGCCTCGGCAATGCGTGCAGCCAAAAAGTCGTGGGCTTCTTCTCCCTCAAAAAGATCATCTCCCTCATACTTTGCCAAGCGCTCGTATTTTACGTTGGGCAGAAGATCGGTAAGAGCCTCCAGGCCTCCGCGGGTTTTTCCCTTAACGGAATCGGAGCGACGTGCATAACCGGGACCCGTGTGGGTATGAATGGCACTGACCATGACCTTCTCTGCGGGGACGTCGGGTCTTGCTTTTAACTTTTCACGGACGGTAAGAAGAAGCTGGCGTCCGGTGGAAACCAGATCGCAGCTGCAGAAAACGGCGCAGTCCTCTCCGCATTCCATGGCAAGAGCGGTAACGGTGAGCTCATCCTCCACCACGTCGGTGATCCGCTCGTAGAACTGACCTGCAAGGTCCACTTTTTTTCCTTGGGGAACAAGGCTGACCTCGCT
>JAFVYT010000159.1 GCA_017508505.1 Clostridia bacterium | reverse complement strand
GAAAGACCTCACGAAACCGTGAGGTCTTTTCTTGCTTTCTTCTCGGGGGAAGATATGAAAAAATAAACTTTGAAGTTTTTTGATCCAAACTTTTTTTCAAAAAAGTTTGGTGGGGTATGGGGTGAAACCCCATAAATCCCCCGCGTTGGGGTGCGGGGTGTTCGCTTGTGGGATACACAGAACTTCCCCACGGCTTGGAATTTGCGGAGCTTGTGCGCAGGATTTCAGAAAATGCTCTCTGCTATGCGCGCAGGCTCCCTTCGTCACCGTTCGGTGACACCTCCCTCTCGGAGGGAGGCTCCGCTCCTACGCTTCGCAGGTCTGCGTCGAAAGAAAGGAGTCCCCCTTGTTCCGTTTTTCAATTGGTCAAGGGGAAGGTAGATCAAAGGCCCACTCCGGGAGGGGGCTGACGCCGTCAGGCGGCTGGGGGAGCCCGCGCATCTGAGAAGCAAGCACTTTCAGGGATTCCAAGTGCATCAAACATCCCGAGCAAAAAAGAAACCCCTTTCGTAGGAAAGGGGTAGAAAGCGGATTTTGTTTTTCTTACTTGGAAAAGTCAAGAAATAATAAGCCTTAAAGGTTTTTGATCCAAACTTTTTTTCAAAAAAGTTTGGTGGGGTATGGGGTGAAACCCCATAAATCCCCCGTAAGCCCCGAAAATCAGACCACGTGGTTGAGGTCGGCCACGTTGATGGACTCCAGGAAATCGTCGTCCAGCTTGAATTTTCCCTGTGCGTCGGCTACGAGGGAGGCCTTTTTGGCATTTTCCAAGAGGGTGATGATCTCATCCTTGGACTCCTCGAAGTGGGAGGCGTTCAGGGTCTTCTGACGGAAGAGGTACACGCCGTTTTCCGTCTCCACCCGACCGAGGGTACCCTTGCCCAATTCTAGCGCCTTCTCCTCCACCTCGGAGGCGAAGAAGGAGCCCTTCTCGAAGGTATAGCCGTTCTTGGCGATGTCCTCGGTCACGACCTGATCCGAGTGCTCCCCGCAGAGGGTGGCAAAGTCCTCTCCTGCCTCGAGCTTGGCAAAGACCTCGTCTGCGAGGGCCTCCTTCTCGGCCTTCTCCTCGGCGGGGAGGGCCACGACCTTACCGTTGTGGAAGGTCTTGTTTTTGGTATTGATGAAGATGCACTCCAGAGTCATAAAGTTTGCGTTGAAATACTTCTTTGCGCTGTCCTCGCTGATGCGCATCGCGCCCTTTTCCCCGAAGAGGAGATCCTCACAGAGCACCGCGAGGCTCTCGATGAGCTTGTACTGCAGCATCTGATCGTAGTTGATGCCGTAGGGCTCCATAGACTTGTTGAAGGTCTTTTTGTCCGTAAAGTTGCGCTTGACCAGCGCGGCAAAGTCTGCGGAGACGGCCTTGATCTGCTCCTCGTTGAGCTCTCTTCCTTCATCCTTGGCATATTGGCAAAGGTAGAGGTAAAGCTGTACCTTCTCCAGCACCTGCATCTTCAGCGCGTCGCCCACGGTGACCCCGTCGGCAGACTGGGCGATCCAGATCTGAGGATTGTCCTGCAGCTCGGAGGAGGTGATTTGGTCGCTGGTGACCCCGTAGGCCTCGTAGAGATAGTTGGTCTTTTCCAAGCAACACAGATACTCAAAGATCGCGCGGCTGACGGCGTAGTCTCCGTAGCGCACCGCGTCCTTTTCGCTGGCACGGGTGCAGGAGGAGAGACAGGCCAAAAGGGTGCAAAGCACCAGAATCAGAGCGAGTGTTTTCTTCATTCGTTTCATTTCAAAGGATCCTTTCCTTGATTATTACCGATATTGTCCAAAAAGCCCTCTAAATGCAAGAGCAGCTCCCTTGCCCCCTCCAGGGGCTTTTCCTTTTCCTTCAGGGAAAGGATGAGAGCGGGCTTTCCCGTCAGGGACAGGGTCAGGCGTGCGGCGTAGACTGCCGAGAGCAGGAGGAAGGCCTCCGTTTTTGCCTCGGAGAAGGTAAAGGTCAGGCGCCGCCCGGCTTGGGCGATCTTCTCACAGCCGAGGCGCTTGGCCAAGGCGCGCAGGAGCGCCACGTCGAAGAGGTTCTTGACGCTGCGGGGCACGTTTCCGAAGCGGTCGAGAATCTCGTCGGTCAGATCCTCCGCATCCTCCGCCGTCTCCAGAGAGGCGATCTTCCGATACAGCTCCATTCTCTGGGCGGGGTAGGGCACGAAGGTCTCGGGGATGTATGCATCCAGAGAAAGCTCCACGGTGCAGTCGAGCTCGGCACGGGGCTTTTCCCCCTTGGCCTCCAGCACCGCATCGTTTAAGATCCTCATATACATATCATAACCGATGCTGTCAAGATGTCCCGATTGCTCGGCACCCAAAAGGTTGCCTGCACCACGCAGCTCCAGATCTCGCAGGGCGATGGAAAAGCCCGAGCCGAAGCGGGTGTACTCCTTGATGGCCTCCAGACGCTTGGTGGAGATCTCCGAGAGCACCTTGCCCCTGCGGTAGGTGAAGAAGGCGTAGGCCTTGCGATCACTGCGACCCACGCGGCCGCGGATCTGATGAAGCTGAGAAAGGCCGAAGTGGTCGGCGTTTTCCACGATGAGGGTGTTGGCGTCGGGCAGATCGATGCCCGTTTCAATGATGGTGGTGCAAAGGAGCACGTCGATCTTGTGATCCATCATATCCTTCCATACGTCCGAAAGGGCGTCCTTGTCCATCTTTCCGTGGGCGACGGCAATGCTTGCCTCGGGGAAGGAGCGGGCCAGAGCGGGAAGGCGTGCGTTTAATTCGGCGACGTTGTTGTGAAGGTAAAAGACCTGACCCCCGCGGCGAAGCTCGCGGCGGATGGCCTCGTCCAAAAAGGCACGGTCGTACTCCAAAACGTAGGTCTGCACGGGGAAGCGATCCTCGGGGGCCTCTTCCAGAAGGCTCATATCCCGAATGCCCCCGAGGGCCATATTCAGGGTGCGGGGAATGGGAGTTGCCGTGAGGGTGAGCACGTCCACCCCGTAGGAAAGCTCCTTCAGGCGCTCCTTGTGGCTTACACCGAAGCGTTGCTCCTCGTCAATGACAAGAAAGCCTAGATCCCGAAAGGCCACGTCCTCCTGCAGAAGTCGGTGGGTCCCTACGATCACGTCGATTTTGCCTTCGTGAAGGCGCTTCAGAATGGCGGTCTGCTCCTTTTTCGTGCGGAAGCGGCAGACGTAGTCGATCTCGATGGGGTAGCCCTTGAAGCGGGCAAGAAGGGTCTGATAATGCTGCCAGGCCAAAATGGTGGTTGGCACCAGAATGGCGGCCTGCTTGCCCTCCATGATGCACTTGAAGATGCCGCGGATGGCCACCTCGGTCTTGCCGAAGCCCACGTCTCCGCAAAGGAGGCGATCCATGGGGACGGCCTTCTCCATATCCGCCTTGATCTCGGCGGTGGCACGGAGCTGACTTTCCGTTTCTCCGTAGGGGAAGGCATCCTCGAACTCCTGCTGCCAGGTGGAGTCGGGGGAGAAGGCGTGCCCGGGGGTCTTCTGACGGCGGGCGTAGAGCGCGATGAGCTCCTTGGCGATATCCTTGGCTCCGCTTCTGGCGCGGGCCTTGGCCTTTTGCCATTCGCCGCCGCCGAGCTTGTGGAGCTTGAGGGTGTCGGAGTCGCTTTTGGGGCCGATGTATTTGGAGACGGCGTCCAGCCCCGTGCAGGGGACGTAGAGCACGTCGGAGCCGGCGTAGGCGATCTTGATGAAGTCCTTGATGCTGCCGTCGGCGCTTTTCATTTTTTCCACCCCTTGGAAGACGCCGATGCCGTGGGAGATGTGTACCACGTAGTCCCCGACGGAAAGGTCGGAGGCGGCCCCGATGCGGGCGCGGTGGTCACTTGCGATGGGGTTTCGCTTCGTCTTGCGCGCCTTATGCCCGTCGGGGGTGGCATCGCAGAAGAGAACGGTGCGGGAGTCGGACAATTCAAAGCCCTGACGGATGAGCTCTCCCCCGGGAGCACTGCGGGGCAGAATGCCCACTACGCCCCGAAGGTGTGCCTTTTCGGTGCCGTCCAGCACCGTGGCGGCCAGACCCGCCTTCTTTATAAATTCCGCAAGGTTTGCGGCGGCAAGGGAGTTCTCCGCGAGAACGAGGGTGTTAAAATCCTCCCTGATATAGTCGGAAAGGGTCTCGCAAAGCCCCGCCAGATCCCGAAAGGGAGCGGGTGCGGTGCGGGTGCGCAGGGTGAAGATGCCACTGGGGGGAATGGGGCTTTTGCCCGCAAAGAAGTTTTCCACCAGCACCGTGGGCATTTTTCCAAGGCGCTCGCAAAGGGCGTCGAAGGAGTCCAAAAGGCGGATCTCCTTGGGCGGCAGCAGGGTCTTGTTCGCCTCGAAGAGTCCGAGGAGCTCCTCCTGTAAGAAATGCTCCGCGTTTTGGAGGCTCTCTCTGCCTGCGCTTTGCTCGAAGAGAAAGACGGGACAGTCCCCGAAATAGTCCAAAAGGGTGGCAAAGCGGTAAACCAAGGGCAGAAACAGATCTGCGGCAAAGTCCATCCCGCTTTCGATGCGGTCAACGCAGTCCCGCAGGAAAAGACGCTTTTCCTTTTCCTCGGGTTTTGTTTTGTCGTGGGATTCGCGGCAATACTCCAGACAGATTTCTTTGTCCCGATGGGAGAAGGAGATCTCCTGAGCGGGGATCAGGGTAAAGGAGGCGAGATTCTCCGTACGGCGCTGGGTGAGAAGGTCAAAATAGCCCATGGCGTCGATCTCGTCTCCGAAAAGCTCGATGCGGATGGGGGCCTCGCTCCCGGGCAGGAAGAGATCCACGATGTCACCGCGGGCGGCAAACTGACCGGGGCCCTCCACCTTTTCGTATTCCGTAAAGCCCGCCTCCAGAAGCAGAGAGAGGATCTTTTCCTTGGGGAGCTCCTTGCCCACGGCAAACTCCACGCTTAAGGCAGAGAGGGTCTCGGGAGGGACGGTGGCCTGACAGGCCGCCTCGAGGGTGGTGACCACGCAGTCGAAATCTCCCTTCAGGATGCGGGAGAGGGTGCTGAGCCTTTGGAGGGAAAAGTCGCGCCCCGCAGAGTCCATCCGTACCAGGGACCAGTCTCTGGCAGGGAAAAAGAGCGCACGGGGAAAAACCGACGACAAGCGCTTTGCCATTTCCTGCCCTTCCTTTTCGTCGGGGACCAGAATCAGCGCTTTTTCGTCGGTGGCGGCCAGAACCGATGCGGGCAGCAGCTCCGAGAGGGAGGTGGACAGCCCCGTTATCAGTATCGGCTTCTTCTCTTTTTTCAGCGCCGCGAGCATCGGGGCAAATTCCCGCTCTCCGGCAAGGGCAGAAAGTAAGAGCATAGGCATCTCCGTGGCACCGTCGGTGCAAGATAAAAGATGAGAGAATAAAACCCGAAAGGTTTTGATCCAAGCTTTTTTTCAAAAAAGTGCAAGCACGGCTCTTGAAGAGAACAATTCAAGAAAGTCGTGCTTTCCTCCTTGGAGAGAAAAAAGAAAAAATAAACTTTAAAGTTTTTTGATCCAAACTTTTTTCAAAAAAGTGTAAGCACGGCTCTTAAAAAGATCAATTCAAGAAATACGTGCTTTCCTCCTTGGAGAGAAAAAAGAAAAAATAAACTCAAAAGTTTTTTGATCCAAACTTTTTTTCAAAAAAGTTTGGCGGGGTGCGGGGCGGAGCCCTGCAAATCCCCTGCGTCAGGGTGCGGGGCAGAGCCCTGCAAATCTCCTGCGTCAGGGTGCGGGGCAGAGCCCTGCAAATCTCCTGCGTCAGGGTGCGGGGCAGAGCCCTGCAAATCTCCTGCGTCAGGGTGCGGGGCGGAGCCCTGCGAAGCCTTCGTAAAGCCCCGCGTGCTACTCGACCAGATGAACCTGCTCCAAAGAAAGGCACTTGCCCGAGTCGGGGTCGAATTCGAAGAGGGCGCCCCAGGCCTCACGAGGGCCGGAGGCGACCTTGTACCAGGTGGGCATATGGGTGATGAATTTGCGGATGGCGCCGTCCTTTTCCATACCGAGCACGGAGTCCCGCGGGCCGCACATTCCCAGATCGGAGATGTAGGCGGTGCCGCCGGGGAGGACCTGGAGATCGGCGGTGGGAACGTGGGTGTGGGTGCCGAAAACGGCGTTCAGGCGGGAGTCGAAGTGATAGGCAAAGGCCTTTTTTTCGCTGGTGGTCTCCCCGTGAAAATCGCAAAAGGCGAGATCGTAACGGCCCTCCTCCTTTTTCAGGATCCCCTCCACCGTCTCGAAGGGGGAAGCGAGGGGCTCCATAAAGAGGGTTCCCTGCACGTTGATCACAAGGATGCGAAGCCCCGAGAGGGAGAGCACGGTGTGACCGACCCCGGGGCAGGCGGCAGGGAAATTACAAGGACGGAGCAGGGAACCTGCTCCGTCCAGAAGATCATAGATTTCACGTTGCCTGAAAACATGATTTCCCGTGGTGATAAGGTCTACCCCTGCGGAAAACAAAAGCTCCGTCGAGGCCCGATCGATGCCTCCCTTCACGGCGGAGTTTTCGCCGTTGGCAAGGATCAGATCGACGCCCCGCTCCCGACGGAAGCGGGGAAGCGTCTGTCGGAGAAAGAGGCCGGCGGCTTCGCCTACCACGTCTCCCAAAGCAAGCATACGAAAGGCTTGTGTTTTCATGGCGTTATCATTTCTAATTTTTATTTGGCGTATTCCACGGCGCGGCTTTCGCGGATCACGTGGACCTTGATCTGACCCGGGTACTCCATTTCCGCTTCGATCTTGCGGGCAATGTCGTGGGCGATGAATGCCATATTCTCATCGTTGACCACCTCGGGCTTGACCATCAGGCGTAGCTCACGGCCTGCCTGAATGGCAAAGGACTTGTCTACGCCGTTGTAGGCGTTTGCGATCTCCTCGAGCTTCTGCAGACGCTTGATGTAGGACTCCAGATTCTCTCTTCTGGCACCGGGACGGGCTGCGGAAACGGCGTCGGCCGCCTGGACGATCACCGCAACCAGAGTCTGAGGCTCCACGTCGTTGTGGTGTGCCTCGATGGCGTGGATCACGTCGCGGTTCTCGCGGTACTTTTTGGCGATGTCCGCACCGATCTGGGTGTGACTGCCCTCTACCTCGTGGCTGAGCGCCTTGCCGATGTCGTGGAGCAGACCCGCTCTTCTTGCCAGCGCGGAATCGATGCCCAATTCGTCGGCGATCATACCGGCGATGTAGCTGACCTCAACGGAGTGCTTGAGCACGTTCTGACCGTAGCTGGTGCGGAACTTGAGTCTGCCCAAAAGGCGAATGAGCTCGGAGTTCATGCTGTGGATGCCGCAGGAGAGCACGGCCTGCTCGCCCTCGCTCTTGATGGTGGCCTCCACCTCCTTTTTGGACTTTTCCACCGTCTCCTCGATGCGGGCGGGGTGGATGCGACCGTCGGTCATCAGCTTTTCGATGGTGAGCTTTGCCACCTCGCGGCGCAAGGGGTCAAAGCTGGAAAGGGTGATGGCCTCGGGCGTGTCGTCAATGATCAGATCCACACCCGTCAGAGTCTCGATGGTGCGGATGTTGCGGCCCTCACGGCCGATGAGTCTGCCCTTCATATCGTCGTTGGGCAGGTTGACCACGGAAACGGTGGCCTCGGTCACGTGGTTGGCGGCGATGCGCTGGATGGCACCGGTGATCAGGTCTCTTGCCTTTGCCTCAGCGTTCTCCTTCAATTCGGCCTCGATCTCCGCAAAGCGGAGAGAGGCGGCGTGCTTGGCCTCGTTCTCGTAGCGCTCGAAGAGGATGTTCTTGGCCTCCTCGCCGGTCATCCCCGCGCTCTTTTCCAGAACACGGATCTCCTCCTCGCGGAGCTTCTCCAGCTCCTCGCTCTTTTTCTCGTTTTCCTTCAGCTTGCGCTCCAGAGCCTCTTCCTTGCGCTCCAGATTTTCCAATTTGCGGTCCAGAGTCTCTTCCTTCTGGATGGCTCTTTTCTCCAGGCGGGAAACCTCGTTTCTCCGCTCCTTGATCTCCCGATCGGCCTCGTTTTTGTTTTTCAGCGCTTCTTCCTTGGCCTCGACCAGGATCTCTTTCTTTCTTTGCTCGCCCTCGCGGCGGGCGTCCTCGATGATCTTGATCGCCTGTCCTTCAGCGGTGCCGATCTTCTTTTCGGCGATGCGCTTGCGGTAGATGACACCGCAGGCAAAGCCGATGACCAAAGTCAAAACGGCAACGGCGACCAGAATCAGATATTCCATCGGTCCCATTATGTAACCTTACACCTCCTTTGTCATTGTTTACGGCCTCTCGAAGGGAGAGAGGCACGGAAAAAAGATTTCATAATGACGCATATTCAATACGCCCTTATATTGTACTCCACGGGGGCACCCCTTGTCAAGGCGTTTTGGGAAAAAGACCCGAATATCAAGGTCTTTTTCCCTCTGCCTTCAGGGCGGCAACGGCGTCTGCGAAGCCGCCGATTCCTCCGATGAGACCCAGCTCCACCGCCTCCTTGCCCCGCAGGATCGTGCCCACGTCCGTGGCCATATCGCTCTGCCCCGCCATCAATTCGTCCAGCTTCTCTCTTTTGATGCGGGAATGGGCCACCACGAAGTCGCAAATGCGGTCCTGCATCCGAGCCAGATACTCAAAGCTCTGGGGCACTCCCAAGACCAGTCCCGTGATCCGTACCGGATGCACGGTCATGGTGGCGCTGGGGACGATGAAGCTGTGCCGTGCCGCCACCGCAAGGTGGATTCCGATGGAATGGCCTCCGCCCAGCACCAGAGCGGCGGTGGGCTTTTGCAGCCCCGCGATCATCTCTGCAAGGCAGAGGCCCGCCTCCACGTCTCCGCCCACGGTATTGATCAAAAGGAGCACCCCGTGGATCTTCGGGTCCTCCTCCGCCTCGGCCAGAAGAGGCAAAAGGTGCTCGTAGCGGGTGGTCTTCACCCCTGTGGGGGCGCTTTGATGGCCCTCGATCTGCCCTGCGATGACAAAAACGGCGATGCGCTCCTTGCCCCCCGTTACGGTGCCGGCGAAGGGGGCAACGCGGCAGGCGCTCTCTTCGGGGTTCTCCCGTTCCTCGGGAAAGCTTTGTTCGGTCATAGACTCCGTCTCCTTGAATTCACAAAATTTTAACCATATTTTCTGCAGATGTGGTATCCTTGATACATCAAAGATCGGAGATGCTTATGAAAAAACGTCTTTTTTGCCTTTGTCTTGCCCTGATGATGAGTTTTCTTTTGCCCGCCTGCGGTGGCGAAGAGCCCGAAACCACGGAGGGGGAGGTCTTCGTGCCTCTTTTGCGCTTTGTGGTGGAGGAGGGGAGCGAGGGGAGCGTCAGGCTCTTTTTCTGTCCCGAGTCCGACGGCTTCTTCTATCTGCATCCCGCGCCGGAGGGCGGCTTTTCGGGAGGCTTTTTGTCTACGAGCCGCAGCATCTCCAGCGAGAGCGTGGTGAAGGAGACGGCGACCCTTTCCTTTGCCGCGATGCGGGAAAACGGTGTGGACCGTGCCACGATGGTCAGCGATGCGGGGATTACCAACCTCTTATTGAAGCAGAACGTTTCCGAGACCATGCCCTTGCCCGAGGGGATCGACCTTTCGGGGGGTCTTTACTACGATGAATTGACCCTTTTGGGGGAGACGGAGGAGCTTTTGGTGCTCTGTCCCGTGGATCTGTCCGAGACCTACGTTCTCGCGGAAAAGAAAAAGCTCGCGGAGTTTGCCGAGCCGCTTTTGGTGGCCGGGGATGCGGAGCGGGTCTATTACGCTCTGAAGGGGGAGGGGGCTGCCTTCGGGGGCATCGCCTATTTTGAGCCCGGGAAGGACGATCCTCGCGGGGTGGAGCATTTCCCCTTCGACTCCTTCCAACGCATCGGCACGGACGGGGCGCTTTTTTGCCGCGCCCTGGAGGACGGCGGGATGCTGTATCTCTATCGCAATTTTGCCAAGGGCGCAGGGGGCTCCTTTGTGGCGGACCGTCCCTTCGACGGGGTGACCTGCTCCGAGGACGGCACCGTTTTGGTAGGCGCCTATTCCGGTGACGGAGAGGGGACCGTGGTGGTCTGTGACCTTGCCTCGGGCAAGGAACGGGGGCGCTACGTTTCCGAGCTGGGTGCGCCCTGCCCCTCTATGGCCCTTTCCCCCGATGGGAAGACCCTTCTGCTTGCCCTTGTGGCCGGTGGCGAGGAGGTTCTGGGCATTCTGGATCTGGAGCGGATCGGCTGAGCCGCGGGGGTTTTATGGGGTTTCACCCCATGCCCCACCAAACTTTTTTGAAAAAAAGTTTGGATCAAAAAACTTTAAGGTTTATTTTTCCTGATTTGCTCTAAGTAAGAAAGAATCTTTTTCTTCTTGTGGAAGATAAGAAGATAAAACTTGAAAGTTTTTGGGGGTTCCAAGGGGGCTTTTTTCAAAAAGGCCCCTTGGCAGGGGTGCGGGGCGGAGCCCTGCAAAAGCCTCCGTAACGCAAAAAAGAGCACCCTTATCGGGTGCTCTTTTTGTGCTTCGATCCGTGAAAAATCAGAAGGCGGCCTTTCCTGCGAAGAAGACCTCCTTGCCCGCGTCAAGGGCGCGGCGCGCGAAGGCGTGCATTTCGGAAACGGCCACGGGAGCGATCTCCCAACCGTTGCCCAAGGGCTTCTTGTCCAGAGCGGCAAAGAAGGGATCCTCCGTAAAGTCGGTGCGGAGGTAATACTTGTGGCATTCCTCCCCGTTGGCCACGGGCATCTTTTCCATTTTGTCGTTGTAGAGACCGCCCAGACCGAGGGAAACGTCCACCACGTCCTGCGCCACGGCGTAGCCCGTGGGATAGCGCCCTGCGCCCGCGCCGATGAAGTGGGTCTTGCCGATGTGGCTGCCCTCGAAGGTGATGATGTTGTCACAGCCGTGGATGTTCCCCTCGGGGGTATCCAGCGGAACCAGCGTGGGCTCCACAAAGGCGGCGACCTTGCTGCCGTCGCCCACGCGGCAGGCGGTGCCGATGAGCTTGAGCATATAGCCGCGAGCCTTCAGGCAGTCCAGATCCGCCTTTTTCACGGTGCGGATGCCGAAGGCGTCCACCGCGTCGTCGTCCAGCGCAACGCCGAAGGCGATGTTGGCGGAAAGGGTGGTTTTGTGGCGGGTGTCGAGTCCGTCGATGTCGGAGGAGGGATCCGCCTCCGCAAAGCCGAGGCGCTGTGCCTCTGCCAAGGCCTCGTCAAAGTCCTTGCCGAGGGTGTCCATGGCGTCGAGAATGTAGTTGGTGGTGCCGTTCATAATGCCCGAGACGCGGCTGACGGTGCTGACCCGATGGGCGCGGGACAGATTCACCAGCCAAGGGATGCCGCCCCCCGCCGCCGCGGAAAAGCGCAGGGAAACGCCCTTTTCCCGAGCAAGGCCGATGAGCTCGGCATAGTGCTTGGACATCATCAGCTTGTTGGCGGTGATGACGTTTTTGCCTGCCTGCAGGGACTGCTTGACAAAGCTGTAGGCGGGGTTCATACCCCCGATGAGCTCGATCACCGTGTCCACCTCGGGATCGGTGAGGATCTCGTTTAAGTCGCGCGTTACCTTCGCGGTGGTCACCTCGGGAAGAGGACGCAGATCCAGCACGTACTTTACCTCAAGATCGGGCATCTGAGCGAGAATATCAAATACGCCCTTGCCCACCGTGCCGAAGCCGAAGAGACCGATTTTCATAGCTGTACCTCCGAGTGTCCTTGAACGGAAAACAAGTGTTTTCCGAAGAAAAATAGACAAATTTTGAATTTTTCACAAAATGCTTGAATTTTCGGGAAAAATAGTATATTGTAATAGGTAACACAAAACGCGAAAAAAGTCAAGTAAATTTTTATAAAAAGAAGAGGCTTTCTATGATCTATCGCAGTACCCGCTCGTCCGTTACCGCATCTCCCGCAGAGGCCATTCTGGCCGGGATCGCCCCCGACGGAGGGCTCTTTTTGCCCCGGGAATTCGTCTTTGAGGGGTTTGACGCGGAAAAGACCGCAACGAAGGATTTTTACGGCATTGCCGAGGATGTGCTCTATGCGCTGTTCCCCGAGTTTTCCCGTGAGGAGATCGCCGAGATCGTCCGCCTTGCCTATACGGGCAAGTTTGAGACCGAGGATCTGACCCCCACGGTGCCCGTCGGGGACAACTACGTGCTGGAGCTGTTCCGCGGGCCGACCTGCGCCTTTAAGGACGTGGCGCTGTCCGTTTTGCCCCATCTGATGACCGCCTCCCGTGCCAAGTGCGGCGAGACCGACGAGATCGTCATTCTCACCGCCACCAGCGGCGACACGGGCAAGGCCGCTCTGAAGGGCTTTCAGGACGTGCCCGGCACCAAGATTCTGGTGTTCTACCCCCACGGCGGCGTTTCTGCCGTGCAGAGAGCGCAGATGGTGACCCAGAAGGGTGAAAACACCTTCGTTTCCGCCATCCGCGGAAACTTTGACGATGCCCAGACCGGCGTCAAGAGAATTTTCGGGGACTTTGCCGCAGAGCATACCATGGAGGGCACCGGCGCGCGCCTTTCCAGCGCCAACTCCATCAACATCGGCCGCCTTGCACCCCAGATCGTGTATTACTTCAAGGCCTACGGGGACCTGATGCGCTCCGGTCGCATCGCCTGGGGGGACGAGGTGGACTTTGTGGTGCCCACGGGCAACTTCGGCAATATCCTCGCAGGGTACTTTGCCCGCATCATGGGCCTTCCCGTGGGGAAATTGGTCTGTGCCTCCAACGCAAACAACGTCCTGACGGACTTTATCCGCACCGGCACCTACGACAAGCGCCGTCCCTTCTACCTGACCCAGTCCCCCTCGATGGACATCCTCGTCTCCAGCAATCTGGAGCGTCTGCTCTTTCTGCTCTCCGACGGAGACGACAAGGCCGTGGCAGGCTGGATGGCCGCCCTTTCCAAGGAGGGGGTCTACACGGTGCCCGAGACCCTGAGAGCGAAAATGAACGAGGTCTTTGTGGGCTATTGCTACGACGACAAGGCCTCCTCCGAGGTGCTCGGTCGCGTCCTGCGTGAGACGGGGTATCTGTGCGATCCTCACACCGCCGTGGCCTATGCCGCCGCAGAGGAGTACCGCAGGGATTCCGAAACGAAAAATCCCGTGGTGGTGCTGGCCACCGCCTCTCCCTTTAAGTTCTCCCGTCCCGTTCTGGCGGCCATGGGCGAGGACGCAACGGGGGATGAATTCGACCTTTTGGGGCGCCTTTCCGCAAAATCGGGTCTGCCCGTCCCTTCGAGCCTTGCGGAGCTGTCCGAGCTTCCCGAGCGCCACGGCGGCGTGATCGAAAAGGATGAAATGGCAGACTTCGTGCTGGAGAAGATCGGGTCGAAAAAGGGCAAATAAAGGGAAAACCCTTGACGAAACGCCACTTTTCGAATACAATGAAACCGAACCTGAGAAAATGAAAACGGAGGTATTGGAATATGTGCGATAACTGCGAAAACAAGGAATTGGATAGCGATCTGGAGCCTGATCGCGTGACCCTCACCGACGAGGAGGGCGTGGAAAGAGAATTCGATATCATCGGGACCCTCGAGCTGGACGGGAATCAGTATTTTGCTCTGGTCGCCGTGGAGGGCAACGAGGACGAGTACATCGTTCTGAAGGCCATCGAGGAGAATGGGGAAGAGGTTCTCATCACCATCGACGATGACGACGAGTTCGACCGCGTGGCCGACGCCTTCGACAACGAGATGATGGAGGAGTACGACCTGGACGCTCCCGCTGAGGAAAAATAATTTTTTCCTGCCCCTCTCGTGATGGAGGAGATAAGGAAACCTACGAATTGAAATTGGAGCCCGACTTCTTTCCGTGATTGCAGACCTCCCCTTTGGGGAAGCTGGGAGCAGTAGATCGGCGAGAGAGGGCACCGCCCCTGGCTATGTGGGGTTTTTCACTTCCCTTCACACGGTTGCGGCGGGATGAAGCAAAAGAGCACCCTTTTCGGGTGCTCTTTTGCGTTACGGAGGATTTACGGGGGATTTATGGGGTTTCACCCCATACCCCACCAAACTTTTTTGAAAAAAAGTTTGGATCAAAAAACTTCAAAGTTAATATTATTATTTCTTTTTTGGAACCCTTTTTCGAGAAAAAGGGTTCCAAGCCTCCCAAAAAGCTTTATAGAGGTTTTAATCTTTATTTCTCCAATAAAAAGGATAAAAAACCACTTAAAAGTTTTTGGGGGTTCCAAGGGGACTTTTTTCAAAAAGTCCCCTTGGTGGGTTGCAGAGAGGCGCCCTGCGAAAGCCCCCGTACTGCCCTGTGTGCAGACGCAAAAACAGCCATCCGTCGGATGGCTGTTTTTTTGGTTTAAATGACGTCGCAGAGCTCGGCGGCCACGATGGCGTCTGCCTTGCGGCGAAGAGATGCGAGATTGCACCCTGAGAGAAGGAGCTTGTAGAAATCCAGAATCAGGGAATACAAGCGCTCGTCCTCGGAGAGGGCGCTGTGCTCCCGAAGCACCTTTGCCGCATCCTCGGGGCATTGGCTCACCCCGTCCACCTCATTCAGATAGCGGTAAAGACCGGCGGCTGCGCCGATGGCAATATAAGCGGGGAGCACCCCCACCTCCATCGCCAAGCGGGAGGAGCCGATGAGACGGTCGTCGGGCTTGAGCTTTCTTGCGGGATCCCCGCCAACACGGGCGACGGTATCACGCAGAGCCGCATTGGTAAAGCGACCGAGCAGATCCGTCACGTGAAGGAGGATCTCCTCCAGCGGAACGCCGTATTTCTTGGAAAGAGCCCGTGCGCTCTCCTCCATGGCACCCCGCACGATCAGATAGATCTCGTCACGGTCAATGGCCTCGTAAATATACTCCAGCCCCAGAAGACCGCCCAGATAAGCGCAGGTGGCGTGACCCATATTGTGCACGTAGAGCTTGCGCTTCAAGTAGAAATCGAAGGGGGAGAAGGGCACCATCCCGCGAATTTCGGGGATCTCGCCCTTGAAGGCGTCCTTGTCCACGGGCAGAAAGCCGTACTTTTCCACACAGACCCGCAGGGGATCGCCGTCCTTCATCTCGTCGGTCTGAACGGGCACCATACGGCCGATGGAGGCCTCCACAAGGCCCACGTTCTCGTCAAACCAGGCGCATTCCTCCTCGGTCAGATGCTCCTTGATCATCCCCTCGATGACCTTGTTGGCGTCCATCAGGTTTTCGCAGATGATGATATTGAAGGCACCGAGCCCGCGCTCCTTGCGCTTTTTCAAGCCGAGCACGATGTTGGGAATGATGAATTTGAGCACGTTCACCCCGACGGCCGTGGCCATCACGTCTGCCTCGGCGATGGCCTCGGCCACCGCCTCGGGATTTTTGCCGTCAACGGCAGAAACGTTTTCCACCCGAATGTCCCGATGGGTCTCGCCCTCCAGAATGCGGATGGGATAGGAGTGATCGCGGTTGAGCGCGTCGATGACGCTGTCCACCACGTCCACGATCTGCACCTGATAGCCGGATGCAGAGAAAAGGTAAGAGATAAATCCGCGGCCAATGTTGCCGCCGCCGTACATCAAAGCCTTCATTGCGTCACCTCAGTCCAGCCTCTTGGCGTTGGCCAAAAGGTATTTTTCCGCTTCCCCGCTCCAGAGACCGCCCTTTTCGGCGCAGATCCGGGCAAGGTGGGCGAACATCGGGTCGGTCTTGCCCAATTCGGCAAAATCGTCGATGGCGGTCAGGGGCATGCTGATCTGGTTGTAGATGAGCTTTTTGCCCCCGCGGATTGACGGCAGGTTCAGGGTGGTGTCCACCACCGCGTCCAGACCGCCCACGTGGGTGACCATCGCGGCGGGATTGATCTTGCCGCTGTTCATCATCTCGATGGCCTCGCGCATATCCTGGGTGTTGCCGCCGGAGGTGCCCACGATGTGGGTATAGGAATAATGTACGTTAAAGAAGTTGAGCTCCGCCTTGAACTGAGAGTCGGTGGGGCCTGCAAAGAAGTTCAGGCAGCCGTCGAAGCCCAGAATGCCGTCTGCCTGCTCCACCACGGGTCTGACCGGAGCAAAGCAGATGACGTCGTCGTAGCCCTTGCCCCCGGTGATCTCACGCAGGGTCGCTACGGGATCGGGGGTCTTGGCCGTGTTCACGTAGTGGAGCTCCACGCCGCATTCCTTGGCGTGCTCTACGGTGTAGATGCTCTCGGCACGGGCAAGGCGTGCGTCGTCGATGTCCGTCACCACAAGCAGGGAGGGACGGCGGTCGCAGTGGAGCGCATAGTCAATGGCACCCAGCCCCATCGGGCCGACGGAGGCCAGAAGGGCCATCTTGCCCCCCTCCACGATGCCCATATCGTGGACGTAGGAGCCTGCCTTGGTGTGGTACATGGCGTGGAAGGTACCGATGATACAGCTCATAGGCTCGGCCAGAGAGCCGTAGAAGTAAACGTCGGAGTGGTAGGGCAACAGGCAATCCATCGCCAGGGTTTCCATGGGGATGTTGCCGTGCTGGGCGTCACCGCCGCAGAAGGAATAGGAGTAGCCCAGCGCCTGCTGGGTGCCCTTATAGAAGTGGGCGGGCTGAACCGCGACCCCGTCACCGGGACGGAACTTGTCCTGCCAATTTTTGCCGACCTCCAGCACCTTGCCGCAAAACTCGTGGCCGATGATGATGGGGTTTTCCGCCACGTTGTCGGGTACTCTCTTGTGATCGGGACCCTCCACGGCGGCCTTGTAGCTGCTCATACAAATGGAGTCGGAAACGATCTCGACTCGGACGTTGTCGTCGCCGAGCTCGGGAAGCTCCACCTCTTCCAGGCGGAGATCCATTTTTCCGTACAGACGGACTGCTTTCGTTTTCATATTCTGTCTCCTTCGAATCAAAGGGCTTCTCTGCCGTAGCGCTCGTTCAGAACAAGGAGCTCCTCACGGGGCCTCATTCCGTCCACGGAATTCTCCGAGAAGAGGTTGGCAGAGGCGGCGGCGATGGCAAATTCCAGAATTCTTTCGTCGTCGTAGCCGTTGTAAATGGCGTAGAGGGAGCCCGCACAGAAGGCGTCGCCCGCTCCCACGCTGCCGCGGATCTCGCTGCGGGGAATGTCCAGAGAGGTCAGATAGGTAAAGCGGCCGGACTTGTCCAGACAGAAGCCTGCCTTCTTGCAATGGACGATGACCTTTTCCTTGACCCCTGCCTCCAGGGTCAGGCGCATGGCCCGCTCGATGGCCGCAAGGTCCACCTTCCCCTCGGGGGTGTAGGGCTCGATGCCCCAAATGCCGCAGCATTCGATCTCGTTGAAGATGATGTAGTCACAGTAGGGCAGGGCGGAGCCGATGATCTTTTTGTAGTCCATCCCCTTGGAGGAGGTGACGTCTACGCTGGTGCGGATGCCCCTTTCCCGTACTCTTGCAAGGAACCGTGCCATTCCCGTTCCGTAGACCGGGTCCTCCTCGTCGAACTTGTCCAGAAGGAGGATGTATCCTGCGTGGAGAATGTCGCAATCCACCCCGTCCAGAGAGATCTCCTCGGGAGAAAAGTTCTTGTTGGTGCCCTTGCAATGGAAGAAGGTGCGCTCTCCCGTGGAGGAGAGATTCATCACGTCCGTAAAGGCGGTGGGCTCCGTCTCGGAGACCAGTACCCCGGAGGTGTCGATGCCCTTTTCCTGCATTTTGGCGATCACGAAATCGCCGTACTCGTCCTTACCCACCTTGCCGATGGCGGCGATGGGAATGGTCGGGTCGATGGTCGCCAGGTCAATGGCGGTGTTGGGGACGCACCCGCCCACCGCCTGACTGACGCTTTGGATGTTGGCAAGCATTCCCAATTCGGGGTAGAAGTCCACGGTCTTGACTACGTCCACCAGCACCGTCCCCGCAAAGGTAATGCCCTTTTTCATCTCTGCCATGGTCTCAGTTGCACTCGGCGGTCAAGGGGCCTGCCAGCTCCTTGAGGTAGAAGAGACGGCCGGGGAGCGTGGGAATGAAGGTAGAGGTGATCCAGGGGTTGGGGCCGTAGTGCAGGGTGGTCAAGAAGCTCATACCCTGCCAGCCCATTCCGCGGCCCAGTGCGCCGTCGGCACCGCCGATGGCCCAGTCAGCCTGCAGGAACAGACCCGGTCCGATGGTGTTTGCGGTGCAGGGCACCAAAGTGGAGCGGCTCTTGAAGCTGGTGATGGCGTTCTGCTCGATGGTCAGAGGATGGAGCTTGGCGCCGATGCGGTGGGTCGCGCTCTTCCAATCCTCCAGGCTTGCGTAGTCTGCGGCGAAGTGGGGCTCCCAGAAGGCGATGTGGCACATTCTTCCGATGCCGTATACCAGAACGAGCTTGGCACCCTCTGCCTTCAGAGCGGCGATCTTGCCCTCGTAGGTGGGGAGGTTCTCCTTGGTGGCAAAGTTTCTCTGGCTCTCGGGAACGGTCTTATCCAGCTTGTTGAAGAAGGCCTGCTTCATGGAGTACTCAAAGGATGCGGGGTTGGTGGAGTCCAGGGTGTTGCCGTTTTCGTCGGCCCACTCGTCCATATTGAAGGTGGTCACGTGGTCGCAGTTGATCTCCCACTCGTTGAGGAAATACGCGGCCCAGCGGTACATACCCATAGGTCCTACGGGAAGGATGATGGCCAGCTTTCTGCCCTCCTCACGGGTGAGCTTGATCTGCTTTGCGATCTCGTGGCCCATCAGGGTGTCAAAATCGGAGAGGGAAGCGCACTCGACGGGATTGAAGCTGTCGTTCCAAAAATCCTCTCTTGCAACGCCCTTCTCACAGCAGGCGTCGATCTTTGCCATATCCCATCCCTTGGGATAGAAGCCCTCCAGAAGGGAATTTTTTACGGTGCTCATAAAATCCATAATGCAAAATCTCCTTTTCAAATCATAAATTTTTAGGGAAGAAGGCGCTTGGTGGTGCCCTTTAAATAAACCTGACACTGACGGAAGCCCTCGGCGTACTCGGCGCCGCACTGGTATCCGCGGAAGCGGGAGCAG